>NZ_WXWT01000241.1:0-14265 GCF_009904725.1 Vibrio sp. V43_P6S15P86 | reverse complement strand
GTATCACAAAATATAAAACCATCGTCTATTTTGATACTTTAAGATTCAAACATAAATTTCTTATTCTCTGAGTTGCATCTGGTTTATGCTAACCAACCGCTCAGAGAACAAGGAAGACAAAATGGAACTGGATATCTACGTCGTTGACGCATTTACAGACACGCAATTTAAAGGCAACTCAGCCGCAGTCGTACCCTTGCAAGAATGGTTAGAACCAGAGCGAATGCAAAACATTGCAGCGGAAAACAACCTCTCGGAAACCGCGTTTGTTAAAACGATTGGAACGAATCAATATGAAATACGCTGGTTTTCACCACTTACAGAAATCGACTTTTGTGGACACGCAACGCTCGCCGCTTCTATGGTGTTGTTCGACCAACTCGGCGTTACAGGAATTATTGAGTTTCACACATTAAAAGTGGGCACCTTAACCGTAATTAAGAACGCACTTGGCAAGATTGAAATGACATTTCCGACAAGAGTGCCACAGCCCGTCAGCGCCATTCCTACGCAATTAATTGAGGGATTAAACTGCGCAGTAACACACGTACTGCTTAGCCCACAAGCTTACTTCGTCATCGTGGAAGATGAGCAAACCGTTTTCGATGTTCAATATCGATCCGACCAACTGAAACAACTCGCGCCTTACGATGTCGTCGTCACATCAAAAGGCAGTCAGTACGACTTTGTATCTCGCTACTTTTGGCCAGCGAACGGCGGAGATGAAGACCCTGTCACAGGATCAATCCACGCAGGTTTAGCACCATTTTGGGCGCAAGAACTCGGTAAAGCATCTTTAGTGGCGTATCAAGCATCAGCGCGTGGTGGCGTTCTGTACTGCGAAGTCAAGGAGGATTGCGTCAATGTATCTGGTGATGGTGTGTTGTATATGAAAGGCAAAATTTACGTCTAACTGTACGTTGAGGATTGGCGTTAACTGTTTTTATCCTGAAAGCCTAGCCGCCCGCTAGGCTTTTCTATTTCCTGTTGTTTCAGCGTTAATCGTTACAAAGGTTGTTCGACAATACACACTGGAGAGCCTATCTCACAGTCATAACCCGTTGCAGTAATTTCCCCTGTTTGAGGATTGCGACGAAAGCTCACCACATTGTTGGAATGTTGATTGGCAACCAGCAACCACTTTTGATCATGAGACAACACAAAATCTCGTGGAAAAGCCCCTTCACAGTGAATGGCTGCTCGCCTTTTGGGCGTATCGCCAGACACATCAAACACACTGATTTTGTTCTGAGCTCGACAAGAGACATACAAGAACGTTTCATCTTGCGAAAGACGAATCGCCGCCGCCGCTTGCTGATTCTCTTCCCCTTCTAATAATTTTGTTTGATTCGAGATAAGCCATTTATCTTGGTGCTTAACCAACACCATCAAGGTTTCTGACAGTTCGCAAACCACATACGCTGTCGACTCTTGTTGGTTAAACACCACATGGCGCGGTCCCGAACCTGCGGGCAAATGAATCACTTGCGACAGTGAAAAATCCGGCTGCTGGGCATCGCAATCATAAATAAGGACGCTATCGCTGCCTAAGTCTACGACAACCAATTGATCACTGTGCTTTAAAAACGTGACTTGATGAGCATGAGGAGAAGTTTGGCGCTCTAAATTCGGCCCGCATCCATCAACGTATAAATCCGTCAACAAACCAAGCGGTTTACCATCGCGATCCAATTGAAATACGCTAACATTTCCAGAGCCATAATTAGCGACCGCCAACAACGGTTCTTTGATATCCAAATGACACGGATAATCGCCATTAATCGGCAAAGAGACGGATTCACTACCGCGAAAAAACGCGAGCTCTGCACCTTCATTTCTATCCATTTCGCTAAACGTATACAGCCCGTGTTCGGTGATCGTGAGATAGGACGGATTACGTTGAACTACAGCATCGTCAAGCCGAGTTAGTTCACCCGTTTCAGTGTTCAGCGCTACACGCGCGATGCCCGTGCTCGTACTCGGTGGGTTGGTGTAAGTGCCAATATAAAAATGCACGTGACCAGTTGTTGTCATGGATGGCCTTATATGAGTAATTCGTATTATTCAACACCTTGCCTATTGTCATGGCAGACCGCAATCCATTTTACGAATCAGCCACTTAAAATGTGAAGTGATTTCTAATTCAGAATCAAGTGACAACTTGCAGCCCCAACTAGCCTAGTGTTTATCGCAGGGCATTTAACTTTACTTATCAGGAAAACCTGACCTCGTTCAAGGTTTTTTCATTCCACCTCGCGACAAGCTTGTTCCAACGCTAAGCCTCTCTATTTAAAAAGAATCGCTTGTAGATAAAATGCTAAGCTCTAAAAAGAAATCGTTATGGATGGCAGTTAGCGACGGGTTGGCGGGCTCAATCAACACGCTCACGTTCGCAGGTTATCTATTCATGCATTACTTCTTCAAAGGAAGCACCGCACTATGAAGCGAATCATTTTTGGCACATTGGTTATTGCCCTTTTAAGCGCCTGTTCAAAAGATAACACGCATCAAGCGCTTGGCACCCTAGAGCATGACCGCGTAACGTTTACTGCCACATCTAATGAGATTATTAGAGCCCTTCCAGTCAAAGAAGGCAGCTTGGTCAGTGAAGGGGAAGTGTTGGTTCAGCTCGATACTAAGAATCAACAAGCAGTTCTTGCACACGCCGTTGCCGAGCAAGCCAAAGCGGGAGCGTATTTGCTTAAATTGACCAATGGTGAACGCCCAGAAGACATTGCTGCCGCATCGGCACGCGTAGCCCGAGCGGAAGCGCAGCTCACCGAAGCGCAGAAAAACTATCAACGCAAAGCAGAACTGGTGCGTAAAAAGCTCATCAGCCAATCCGAAAAAGATTCCGCTCTTGCGGCAAGGGACTCGGCGAGAGCCGAATTAGACTCAGCAAAAGAAGAGTTCAGTAAGCTCACCGCAGGTTCTCGCCTCGAAGACATCGAACAAGCTAAAGCCGCTTTAATGGCGGCAAAAGCCGAAGTGGCGTTGCAAGAGCAAAAGCTGGCAGAACTCACCATCACGGCTACGCGTGACGGTACGCTCGATAATTTGCCTTACAATCTTGGCGAACGCGTACCAGTAAACGGTGTGGTTGCCGTGATTCAAGCCAACCGCGTACCGTATGCGCGAGTGTATGTTCCTGCCGATTATCGAATCGGGTTTATTCCTGGGAAAACCGTGATGGTAAATGTCGATGGCCTTGAGAGTCCATTACAAGGCACCGTACGTTGGGTGGCTAGTGAGCCTTCATTCACGCCCTACTTCGCACTAACCGAAGAAGAACGTTCACGATTGATGTATCTCGCAGAAGTTGACTTACCTGAGTCTGCAAAAACGTTACCGTCAGGTGTGCCTGCCCAAGTAGATTTGGTGGAGTAAGCCAATGACCGAGTATGCAATTCAAGCTCAAAATGTGGTCAAAAAGTTCGGCGACTTTACTGCCATTAATAACATCACACTCAACGTGCCCAAAAGCAGCATTTACGGATTTTTGGGGCCAAATGGTTGTGGTAAGTCGACCACCATTCGTGTGCTCACCGGCCTTCTAAGCCCCAGCGAAGGCAGTGTGGATGTGCTTGGGTTAGAAATCCCAAAACAATCCGAACAACTGCGGCTCAAAATTGGCTACATGACACAAAAGTTCTCGTTGTACGACGACCTATCCGTTCAAGAAAACCTCGAATTTATTGGGCAAATTTTTGGTTTAAGCAGCAAGTCGCTGAAAGAGCGGATAGAAGAGCAGCTCACCACTTACGGGTTGGATCAATTGCGAAAACAGCGCGTAAGCGGCATGAGTGGTGGTCAAAAGCAACGCCTTTCACTCGCCGCCGCGACCATGCACAAACCCGAACTGCTATTTTTGGATGAGCCAACATCCGCCGTTGATCCCGAAAATCGACGCGATTTTTGGGAGCAGTTGTTCGACTTGTGCGATCAAGGTACGACGATTTTGGTCACCACGCATTACATGGACGAAGCGGAACGCTGCCACCGTCTGGCGATCATGGAATCGGGCGAAATTCGTGCCGATGGCGAACCCGAACAGTTAATGGAACAGATGGGCGTTAATATCATTGAGGTGAAAGCCGACAAACTTCGTGAACTCAAAGAAAAGCTGATTCAACGTGACGAAGTTCGCTCTGCGGCTCAATTGGGGATTCGTTTACGCATCCTTATCCACCAGCATGTCGAGCAGCCGATTGAGTGGTTAAAGCAGACGTTTCCCGAACTTCAAAACGCTGAAATGAACCACGCTCGCCCTAGCTTAGAAGATGTTTTTGTCAGCGTGACAGGGAAAGGCCGCCAATGATGAAACCTATCGCTCGCATGAAAGCCGTCATGATCAAAGAGATTCGCCAACTTTCCCGTGACCGAATCACATTTGGCATGGTGGTGATGATCCCGCTTATCCAGCTTTTGTTGTTCGGCTTTGCAATCAATACGGACATTCGCAACATTCCGGTAGGGGTTGTCGACCAAAGTGGCAGCACCGCCGGGCGGATCATTACCCAGTCCGTCAAAGTCACTCAAGTGGTGGATATCAAAGAAACCTATGCCACCGCGCAAGAGGCTGAACAAGCGATTCAAGATGGTATTGTGCGCGCCGTGCTGATTTTGCCAAGCGATCTCACACAACGCATGATGCAAGGTCGGGAGCTTGGGCAGTGGATTGTGGATGGGTCAGATACCATGATCAGCTCGGCAATATTGTCGTTGCAAACCATGCCATTGACCGATTTTGATTTCGAGATTCGCCCAGCGCCAAGCAAAACATTCGAAGTCGCACTCTACTACAACCCAAGTCGGCGTTCTGCGGTCAACATCGTACCCGGCTTACTCGGTGTGATTCTCACCATGACGATGATTTTGTTCACCAGTGCCGCGATTGTACGAGAACGTGAACGGGGAAATTTGGAGCTATTGATCACCACGCCCATCCACTCGATAGAGCTAATGGTAGCGAAAATCGTGCCGTATATCTTTGTCGGCTTAATTCAGGTTTTCATCATTCTAGGGTTGGGACATTGGATTTTCGGCGTACCGATTAACGGTGCAATCAGCCAAATTCTGTTTGGAACCTTGTTGTTTATCGCCGCCAGCTTAACTTTAGGATTAGTCATATCCACCATCGCCACAACACAGCTTCAAGCGATGCAAATGACGGTGTTCATTCTTCTGCCTTCGATTCTGCTGTCTGGATTTATGTTCCCTTACGAGGGCATGCCTGTCGCAGCACAGTGGATTTCAGAAGCCCTGCCCGCCACTCACTTTATGCGCATGATTCGAGGCATAGTGTTGCGAGGCGCAGATCTAATGGACTTATGGCGAGATACCCTTTGGTTGCTTGGGTTTACCGTATTTGGATTGGTCGTCGCGTCACTGAGGTTTAAGAAATCGCTCGATTAAAGTTGCCAATTTTTTCTCTTCCGCAGAAACAAAAATAGCCTCGACAATGAGGCTATTTTTGTTTGGATATTCAAATTTAGTTTTACCGGACTTAACTAAGCAACTCACCTTAATAATATTCGCCGTACGAGCAGTCTCGTAAGTCTGAAATACTGTAGTTTTTCAAAGAGTTGATTTTAAAGTTAAACACCACCTGTTTACAGACGACACCTTCACGATCAGTATAGGTAATAAAGCCTTCACTGTAAGCACGTTTGCCATCAGAAGACGTAACATCGGCCACGAGCTCTAAATGCCCTTTGTGCGCCTCTACGCGATTCATCATCTCAAACACATCCATCCACTCTTCGCGATTTGCCATTTGTATCAACATGGATTTGGCCTGTGTTTCCAACTGCTGCGGATACACGTAATAACGGTTGTAACCAAAGTATGCGCACATCAGTAATAAAACGAGTGCAAATGAGGTTGTTCTTGTCATGCAAGCTGCCTCTTGTTGTTATAAAAATCCTGCTTCGTTAGTTCAGTATAGGAAGCGAGCAAAGTTTAGGTCATGGAACTTGCTCAAATAACAGAGAACAGTCAGAGAGAGTCAATTCTATGACAAGCTCAGCACAGGTTTAACTTATGCAACACAACAAATTCTAAGGGCTTTAACTATGGAATATGCACACCGAGCTGGGTTGTCACCATGCGGTGATCTGAGCCTTGTGGTAAAGCAGACGATTCACGAGCGCAGATGATTCGCTGTCCTTGCTCAGATTTCAGCCACAAATGATCAATGCCTATCATCATCGGCTCTGGCACGTTGATGCCTTTGATGTTAGTTGGCCAGCTCGTCACTGGCGCGGTTTGAAAACTCGGGAACAGCGTAGAAAAACGAGGGCTAACCGAGGAGAGATTGAAATCCCCCACAACCAACACCTCTGGCTCGGGATAAAGCGCGGTCAGCGTTTCTATGGTTCGCACCAACGCATTTCTTTGATACCAAAGCTCGCTGGTTCTTGGCGACGGTGGATGAGCCGCAAACAAAGTGATCGGTGCTTGACCTTTAGGCAGCCAAACCGCTCTGATGACTTCTTGTCCATTTGGCGCACGATAAACCGAAGCTTCCGTGATCGGGTGTCGGCTAAGAATCATCAAATTTGATGGGTACCCTACGTCACGTTGGCCACCATAATAATGCGGATAGACATCATCCAACATGTGCAAAAGGCTGCCAACACGCGGCGTCAGCTCTTGCATCACCACCAAATCAGCAGGATGCCTCAACAGATAGTTGATGAACTGATTGATGTCCGAGTTTTCGTAAAAAAGATTGAATTGAATGACGCTCAACGAGTGCGAGCAAGACGCCACATGGCTGCGCTGCGACGGAACAAGTAACGAGACAAACAAAATAGCGACAAAGGCGGAAAATGCACTTTGCAACCATCGACGAGTGATGAAAAACGCCGATGCTAAAGCAACGTAAGTGAACACAATGAGGGCGGGAATCGAGGTAAGATTCTCCGCCCACCAAATATGTTCAATTTGCCTGACCGCCAGCCAAATAAGAGCGGGTAGAAGCAATATGATCCACTTAAAAACGCTCGGCACACGCACTGCTCGTTTCGCTATTACATATCATAAGCTTAAATGCAATTTCTCAACTCGCCAGTGCGTGAAGCGTTGATGTTAGACGTAGTGTACCGCCTCCTCGACAGGCTCTGGTTGAGCGGCCGTTTCACTGATTTCAATCTTCACCGCTGCGACTTTGAATTCAGGAATTTTCGCATGCGGGTCCGTTGCCGTAGTCGTCAATCGGTTAACTGGCGACTCAACGAAATGGAAAGGAATAAACACGACGCCTTTTTGCATTCGCTTGGTCACAAACGCATCAATTTCGATGCTGCCACGACGAGTCGACACTTTTAGGCGCTGACCATTATGGATACCAATTGCTTCAGCATCTTCAACGCTGATCATCGCTCTTGGCCCAGCAAGATTATCCAACCCTTTCGTTTTGCGTGTCATCGTACCGGTGTGGAACTGTTCTAGCACACGCCCTGTTGTAAGCACCAAAGGATACTCTTCATCAGGCAACTCAGCTGCATAGCGGAACGGCACGCCCACCATTTGCCCTTTCCCTCGGGTAAATTGGGTTTGGTGCATAATACGAGTACCGTTTGGATTGTTCTTGTTACTTGGCCATTGAACACCGTTCGGCGTGATCGCGTCCCAACGCAACCCAGCATATTGCGGCGTTACACGCGCGATCTCACTAGTGATTTCAGAAACACACTGGTAATGCCAATCGCTGCCCATCGCGTTTGCGATCGCTTGAATGATCCACCAATCTTCTTTCGCCTCACCCGGCGCTTTCACTGCCGCATTAACGCGCTGCACGCGTCGCTCAGTATTGGTGAAGTGACCGGATTTTTCCGCAAATGAACAAGAAGGCAATACCACATCGGCGTACTGCGCCGTCTCGGTGAGGAAGATGTCTTGCACGACCAATAAGTCGAGTGCTTCCAACCCTTCAATCACGTGTGCTTGGTTTGGATCGCTCAGTACTGGGTTTTCGCCCATGATGTACATCCCGCGAACTTCTCGTTTGCACGCCGCATCGATGATTTCCGTTAGGGTAAGCCCTTGCTCAGAAGGTAAGTTCGGCGCATCCCACTCAATCGCGAATTTCTGACGAACAATCGGGTTATACACTTTTTGATATCCCGGATAGCAGTTCGGCAAAGCGCCCATATCACACGCACCTTGTACGTTTGATTGACCACGCAGTGGGTTAATACCACCACCCTCAATACCGATGTTGCCACACAACAATTGCAGGTTTGCAATCGAACGAACGTTGTCGTGCCCTGTTGTATGCTGGGTAATACCCATTGAGTAATACACCGCAGTGCGTTTTGCCGTACCAATCATTCGCGCCATCGCGAAAATATCGTCCGCTTTTACGCCCGTAACTAACTCAACTTTGTCGAGGTTGTACGCTGGCGACATAACCTCTTGAAGCAAGGTATCAAAGCCGTCGACGCGCTCTTCGATGTATTCTTGATCGTACCAACCATTTTTGATGATTTGCTGCATCACGCCATTGAGCAACATAACATCCGTACCCGGTCGATGCGCTAAGTACAGCTCTGCATGTTCGGCCATGTCTACTCGTTTCGGATCTGCCACAATCAAGCGTGCCCCGTGATGACGAATCGCCTGTTTGATGTGCGAAGCGATGATCGGGTGCGCAGATGTGGTGTCAGAACCGATAATAAAGATCACATCGGAATGCTTAATGCTTGGAATGTCGTTGGTCATCGCACCACTCCCCAACGATGCTTCAAGCCCTGTCACACTTGATGCGTGACACAAACGTGCGCAGTGATCAACGTTGTTCGTACCAAGTTCACGACGGATGAATTTTTGAAACGCGTAGTTATCTTCGTTAGTGGTTTTCGCTGAAGAGAATCCGGCCAGTGCGTTGCTACCAAAATCTTGCTTGATGGTCGAAAGCTTCGAAGCCACTAGCTGAATCGCTTCGTCCCAACTCGCTGGCTGCAACCAACCATCTTTACGAATCAGTGGTGTCGTTAAACGCTCTTCGCTGCTAATGAAATCAAAACCAAAACGGCCTTTCACGCATAGCATACCTTGGTTAACTGGCGAATCCGCCCCTTTTACATAGCGGATTTTGTTTTGTTGCTCATCGACAAACATGGTCAACTTACAACCCACACCACAATAGGTACAAATGGTATCGACGGCTTTTAGATGTTCGGTTCTGCCTTGAGAGCGGTCACGGCTGTCCACCATCGCGCCCGTAGGACATGCCTGAACACACGCCCCACATTGCACGCATTTTGAATCGCCCATGAGCGTCAAACCGCTGCAACCTACGCCTTTTTCATCGGAGCGGAATCGTGGACGATCATCTGGTCTTAAAGCTGGTCGGCCATTTTTATCCGACACAAAACTCAACACACCATGTACCGCTTGCTCGCGGCATGCTTGAATACACTGACCACAACTGATGCAGCGGTTAGCATCAAATTCAATGAACTCAGAACTGCGGTCTACTTCGTATTTATGACGAAGATCTTTCGCACGTAAATCGAGCCAATCTTGATGACCAATCACGTTAGCAGAGGAAACGTCCACGGAAACATCGAAATGTTGCTCAGCATGATATTCCGTTGAGTAATCTCGCAAGGCACAGTCGGTGTTCGCTTGACAACCACACTCTAAGCAGCGCGCCGCTTCTTTCATGGCCTCTTCGTTATCAAAGCCCAGCTCCACTTCAGCAAAACTCTGCTCACGCTGCGCTGGGGTCAACTCTGGCATGATTGAACGAGCAACTTTTTGGATATTTTCGAAATGAAGTGGGTCAACCTGCGCCAGTTTTTTCTCTTTACGAGAGTTGAACGCTGGTTTCGGCATGTCCGCCATATCGCCATTGAGGAACAGATCAATCGCTTTTGCCGCAACTCGCCCATCTCCCACTGCTTCAACCGCTGTTGCAGGACCACGACGAAAATCACCGATACTGAAGATATTGCCCGTACCCGTGTGCATGGTTTGCGAGTCGGACTCAGATGTGTTCCAACGCGTTAGAGGAATGGAGAGCTCATCGTTTGCTAAGAAGCTGAGATCCGGCTTTTGCGATACCGCTGCAATCACGGTATCAAATGCTTCAGTAAAGAACTCACCCGTTGGTTTCGGACTACGACGACCAGACGCATCTGGCTCACCTAACGCCATTCGTTCTAATCGAATTGCCTTCACGCGGCCGTTTTCATCCGCGATGTTTTGCGCCGGATTCGTTAAGAAATGGAACTTCACACCCTCATGTTCAGCTTCGACGATTTCGTAGTCTTCGGCTGGCATTTCGTCACGAGTTCGACGATAGATCAAAGTGGTATCGGCACCCGCACGACGCGCCGTACGCGCACAGTCGATCGCAGTGTTACCACCACCAATCACGGCAACTTTTTTGCCCGTAACGTAGTTTTGCTCTGTAACGTAATCTTTCAGGTAATCAACACCGAGGTAGCAACCGTCCAACTCGCTACCAGGATAATTCATTTCTACCGCTTGAGACGCCCCCACAGCCAAACAGACAGCATCGTAGTCTTCACTCAATTGCGACAGCGTGAAATCAACCCCAAGCTTTTTGTTGGTTTCAACTTGCATGCCGTTGCGGCACATCAGTTCGATTTCTTTGTCTAGAATGTCTTTGGGTAGGCGATATTCAGGAATGCCGTAGCGTAGCCAACCGCCTGCTTTTGGCATGGACTCAAATACGGTGACGTCATAACCTTCATTCGACAAGTAATAACCTGCCGTTAAGCCACCGGGGCCACTACCAACAACGGCGATCTTGCGATGCTTCGCTGGTTTTTTCTCTGGGACATACGCTTCATGCGCCGCTAAATCTGCGTCTGCGGCATGGCGTTTGAGTTGGCGAATGGCAATCGGCTCATCCACCAAAGAACGGCGACACTCACTTTCGCAGAATGCCGGACACACACGCCCAATCGATAACGGCATTGGTAGTGTGCGTTTAATAACTTCAATCGCTTTTTGATGATCGTTTTGCGAGATATGGTAGAGATAAGATTGGATGTCTACCCCAGCAGGACACGCCGTTTTGCATGGAGCTTCACAGTCTGCGTAGTGGTCCGTCATGATTCGGTTGAGCGCTTTTCTGCGGTGCTCACTCAGTTGTTCTGATTGTGTGACGACATTGAGACCGCGGTACACTTTGAGATCACAGGCGCGCTTAGTTCCGCCACTTTCCACTTCGACCACACACAAATCACACGGAATTTTCTCGTTACTTTTGTTCATTCCGCACAGTGAAGGGATTTCGACCCCGCACACTTTGGCTGCTTCCAGAAGGGTTAGCCCCTCTTCTACAATTCTATATTTTCCATCGATGACAATTTCTATCATACAACCCCCGAAGCAGGCACACTAAACCTTACATTCTATAAGGATAAACCCTACCATGGAAAGTTCGTGTGACAAAAAACTCACTAGCGAGATATTTCTTAGCGATTAATATGTCCAATTGACTTTAAGATTTAGAACTCATTATCTCGAAGGGGGTCGGTATAATCCTTGACTTTACCCCTAGGGTAACCTTTATTATTTAGTGGTTACTCGATATATAAGCTCATTTTGACTGGAAACCGTATGCGTCTGAAATCATTGCATACAATTTGGCTAACGTTATGTACAACGCTGATACTGCTGGTATCTAGCGTGGTAAATAGTGCGCCTTTAATGAGCCTAAAAATGATGTCGAGTGATGCCATGATGTCTGCTCACATGACGGAAATGGCAAGCGAGAACGATCACTGCGGCTCCCCGAGTATGAGCATGGAGATGGCCTCATCGTTGAGCTCCGACTCTGCAGAGATTACCATGAGCTGTGTTGATGGCTCCGGTATGATCCACAATTGCTGTACAGCATCTTGCTCATTCGTTTTTGTCCCATTACCAGTCACTGACAGCCAGCTCTCCCCATTGGCTTGTCGCGCATCCATTGCCTCAGAAATTACCGCACCAGTGGTACAAGTCACCCATGATTTGTATCGGCCTCCGATAGTTTAATCCATACAAAGCATTCGACCCTGCATCGCTTTGCAGGCAGTTTCTTTGCGCCCAACTGATAGCGTGCTCACCTCAGCTATTCGCTCGTAACTCCATTTGTTACCTGCTATTTAGCGATAAAAAAGTGCGTCATCCGTTTGGCAAATACCAACGCTCTCCCGCTCGGTTCAATCGATCCCGAAACGCAAAAGAGCTTGGTATCAATTTGGATGTAAATTATGGAATTCAACCCAAATCGCTTAGTGGCACCAGTATGCTCACTGGCTCTGGTTGCCCTACCTGCTTTCAATGTGGTGGCACAATCGCCAGCCAATACGAAAGCACAACAAGAAGCGCAAGCTCAATCAATCCACGCTCAGTCAACCAATGAGCTAGCAAACCTCATTAGCGTTGCGTTGAGTAACGATGGCAACCGTAAGCAGTTCTATGCTCAATCGGAAGCAATGCGTGAAACAGGCGTAGCCAGCGCAACCTTGATGGACCCGAAATTGAAAGTCGGCTTTGGTGGTTTGCCTGTCGATAGCTTCAAATTTGACGAGGATCCGATGACCAATATCTCCGTCGGTTTGATGCAACAGTTCGAACGTGGCTCGACGCTCAATCTTCAACAAAAGAAAGCCAATCAACAAGCCGATGGTTTGTCGTTGCAAGTTCACGCACGGGAGCTTGAAGTGGCAAACAGCATGACTCAGCTTTGGTTGGAGCTGGGCTATCAGCAGAAAGCAGAGCAAATTTTGCTAGAAAACCGTCGGCTCATGACGGAAATGGAAAACTTCATTCAAACCAATTACTCAATCGGCAAAAGCGAAGCGCAAGATTTACTGAATGCACAGCTTCAAGTGAGTAAGTTGGATGAAAAGCTGCAAGCCAACGCACAAATGCAGCGCCGTTTGGTCTCGCAACTCTCAGAATGGTTGGGCTCGGACTGGCTCAATACCTATACCCAAAACGGACGCTCAACACTTCAAGCCAGCAACACACTGACTTGGGCGTCATTAAACCAAAAGTTGTCTGCAAATAACGAAACGACCAAGCACTACCAACAGTTGAGTGAGCACCCGATGGTGAAAATGGCAGACGTAAGTATTTCTGCCAATGAAACTCAAGTGGACATTGCAGAGCAAGCTTACACGCCTCAATTCGGTGTGGAAGTGATGTACGCCTATCGTCAAGCCAACAATATGAAAGGCGAACCTGCATCGGATTTGGTGAGCGCGTATCTAACAATGGACATTCCCCTGTTCACTGGCAATCGCCAAGACCGCAACTTAGCCGCCGCTCAGTATCAAGTGGGTGCTGCTCGCTCACAAAAAGATACGTTACTGACTCAGATGAACGCGAAGGTCAACACATTGCTGGTTGATCGCGCCAACTTGAGTCAGCGTTTAGAGCGTTATCAATCCACCTTACTTCCCCAAGTTCAAGCTCGTATTCACGCGGTAGAAAGGGGTTATCAAAACAACACCGCACAGTTTAACGACGTGATCATGGCAAGCACAGACGAGCTGGCGCTAAAGCTCGAACAGCAACGTCTTATTACCGATTTAAACATCGTAAACAGCAACTTAGCGGCTTTATTGGGTGGTTTCGAATATCAAGTATCCGCACCCAACATCACGACTGAAGCAAGCGCGAACTAAAACAAAACATGAGAGAACCCAAGTTTGGGGACGATGGCGAATGCACACCAATAAACAATCAACATCGCTGTCATGCCTCATGGGGAAAATAAGGAATTAGGAATGAGTTCAAATTCAATCAAGATAGCAACCATCGCTCTGCTTGTTGGCGGGGCACTAGGGTTTGGCGTTAATCAGTACCTATCTGGTGCAAACCACGACATGAGTGGCTCAGGAGCTAACGCTGCAAGCAGCTCAAACGAGCCACTCTATTGGGTTGCTCCAATGGATCCAAATTATAAGCGCGACAAACCGGGCAAATCGCCAATGGGCATGGACTTGATCCCAGTGTACGCTGAAGATCTCGCGGGTGAACAAGACAAACCCGGCACGGTAAAAATTGACCCATCAGTTGAAAACAACTTAGGTGTAAAAACTGCTCAAGTCTCTTTAGAGCAACTTTCACCTCGGATTGAAACTGTCGGCTATATCGCGTTTGACGAAAGTCATTTGTGGCAAACCAACGTTCGCGTGGCCGGCTGGGTTGAAAAGCTTTACATCAATGCCGTGGGTGAAAAGGTCAAAAAAGGCGATGTGCTGTTCACGCTGTACTCGCCTGAGC
>NZ_WXWT01000037.1:0-14286 GCF_009904725.1 Vibrio sp. V43_P6S15P86 | reverse complement strand
TTACATACCAGCACAAAACCCCAAAAGGCACTGCCATTTAAGCCTTCCTGTCGTTAAATAATTTATCAAAATTTCATTCCTTAAGAATTTCTTAAGTTTCGCGTTTTATTTTGTTGATAACTACTCAAACAAAGGAAGCGCTCATGAAACACCATGCACAAACTTCTGCAGATAGCTTTACTTTAGACATCGTTTATCCAATGCATCCGCTTTGGAGCCAAGTTATCGAGCATGTTTCTCAGCGTTATCAAGAAGCATTCTTTGCCGAGCTAAAACAATTTATGCCGGCGTATTTAACCCTCATTGAAGGCGGCCAAATTATTTCCGTATGCGGCTTTCGCATCGCCGAAGATGAGCCCTTGTTCCTTGAACAGTATTTAGAAGACGACGCCCAAAAGCTGGTTTCTAACGTATTTAACTGCGACGTAAAACGTTCGAACTTAGTGGAGTTTGGTCACTTGGCATCTTTCGCTAAGGGCATGTCGTCTCTGCACTTCTACCTCATCGCAGAAATGCTGGTCAATCTCGGTTTTGAATGGTGCATCTTCACCGCGACAGACCCACTTCACGCCATGATGGCGCGCCTAGGATTGGAGCCTCATATCATCGCACAGGCCGATCAAAATAAAGTCCCCGATGCCGAGTCCACTTGGGGGTCGTACTACGAACATCAACCGCGTGTGTTAGCTGGCAATTTGCAAAAAGGACTAGAGCGTCTTCGATTAGTCCAAGAAAAAAAACGTAAACAAGCCTAGATAGAAAAGTAAACGTCGTTAAAACCACAAACACAACCAGAATAACTTGGTTAAACAAAACGCCAGAATATAGGTGATGTATGAATATTCTCCTCGATGCCATTACAAAATGGGCAAAAACGACACCAGATCGAGTAGCACTTGTCGGCTACGAAGCGAATCAAACGGTTGAACTGACTTACTCTGAATTGTTAAACAAGATCGAACTCGTTGCCGCCGAGCTTATTGCACAGAACATCAAAGCACTCGCGCTACGCGCAGAAAACAGCATCGATTGGGCCATTGTTGATTTGGCGGCGATGGCGGCAGACATAGTCGTCGTACCTATTCCGACTTTTTTCTCTGATGCACAAGTTGAACATACGTTAGAACAATCAGGCGTCGATGCTTTAGTTGGCGATTGGCAAGCATGGTTGGCTTCTAATTCTAAGCAAAGCTTTAACCAGCAAGACCATTCGTTTTCCATTGCAAATTTGCCTTTGCTGCGTCGTAACCAGTTGGGAGATGAAGATACACAGGCAGCTTATCTACCAGAAACCGGAAAAATCACATTTACGTCGGGCTCGACTGGTCAGCCTAAAGGCGTCTGTTTAAGCAATGATCATTTGTGTTTGGTGGCGAAGTCGCTCGCCGACGCCGTAAACAGCGCGGCACACTCACACTTAGTGCTGCTTCCGTTATCGACGCTTCTCGAGAACATAACCGGTGTTTATGTTCCACTCATGTTGGGCGTGACGTCATCTATTTTACCCGGAGCGCAAACCGGCCTACTCGGTTCAAGCCAATTCGAACCGCGTTTGTTTGCACAAGCATTAGCGACCATCAAACCAGAAAGCTTAGTGCTGACACCGGCTTTATTGCTTGCGCTCATTCACATCGCGAAACAGCAGCCCTCTCTTGTGGATTCTCTAAAATTTGTCGCCGTTGGCGGCGCAAGAGTGTCGTCTCAACTGATTAACGCCGCGCATGCACTGAACATCCCTGCGTTTGAAGGTTATGGCTTGTCTGAATGTGGCTCCGTCGTTTGTTTGAATACACCTGCCACATTTAAAGCAGGAACGTGTGGCAAACCGCTTCCACACACTCAGATTCGTATCGCGGAAGATGGTGAACTGCTCGTCAAAGGCAACGTTGCTCTTGGCTATTTGAATGAGCCGTTTACTCAAGAATGGTTAGCGACTGGCGACTTAGCCCAAATTGACGCGCAAGGCTTTGTTACTTTCTCAGGACGCAAGAAGAACCTTATCGTCACCGCATACGGCAGAAATGTCTCACCGGAATGGATTGAATCAGAAGCGTTGGCGTTTTTACCGATGACGCCACTGATCGTTACAGGCGATAGCCAACAAACATTATGCGCTGTCATTGCCAATAGCGAAGACGTCGAAGCAAAGGTTCATGCATTAAACCAAACCCTACCCGATTACGCTCAAATCCGAACCTTATTGCTGCTGGACAACCCACGAGCCATCTCTGGTTGGTACACGGATAACGGCAAGCTCAAACGAAATCAAATCGAACATGATGTGGCTCAGTTATTAGCGAGCACAACGCCTGAATTAACGCTGCAAGAGCAAAAGATCCAACGCATCGATTTGCCCTTCCAGCAACACATTACGTCTTTCCAAACTGCATCTTAGTTAACGGCTTCTTAAGGAGAAGGTTATGACTTTATTTTTCGAACAACTCAAACAAAGCACTACCGCTGCTCAACAAGCAATGTTAACTGCGCCAGTCATCGCAGACGTTCAACAAGGCAACATTTCCAAAGATATGTATATCGCCTTTCTAACCCAAGCTTACCATCACGTTAAGCACACTGTTCCCTTGCTGATGGCGTGTGGAGGCCGCCTATCTGGCGAATACGAATGGGTACGAGATGCCATTACCGAGTACATCGAGGAAGAGAAAGGCCATCAAAAATGGATTTTAAATGACATCAAAGCGTGCGGCGGCGATGCCGAAGCAGTGCACAATAACAAAGATGTAGGTCAAGTAGGTGCACCGATTGAACTGATGGTTTCCTACCTTTACCACAACATTGACCGCCACAACCCACTCGCGCTGTTTGGCATGGTGTGGGTATTAGAAGGCACCAGCGTCGGCATTGGTGGCCAAATGGCAGAAAAAATTCAGTCAACCCTCAACCTGCCCTCTTCAGCAATGACTTACCTAGTTTCACATAGCGTGTTAGACCAAGATCATCTGCAATTTTTTGAATCATTGATGAACAAGATCACCAAAGCGGCAGATCAACAAATCATCATCGACTCAGCAAACATGGTGTTTGATCTTTACGGACAAATGCTGCGCTCTTTGCCTTCTTTCTCAACCCAACAAGCGGCGTGAGGTGAAGCATGATCATTAACAACAGCACCATTCTCCTGACAGGCGCAACGGGCGGAATTGGGCAAGCCATCGCGCAAGAGTTAGCCAAACGCGGTGCCAGCCTCATTCTTGTTGGGCGAAACGAAGAGAGCTTGCAAACACTACAGCGTGAACTGTCAAATCCAGAACGTCATGACGTAGTCGTTGCAGACATCGCCTCATCAGAAGGATTAACTGCGATTAAAGATCGAGCGCGTCAACATCAAAAAGTGGACGCACTGATTAACAATGCGGGCAGCAACGATTTCTCGTTGTTAAGTCACAAACGACCAACGCAGATTGCAGACGAAATCCAACTCAATCTCGTTGCGCCGATGCTGCTGTGCCAATCGGCGTTGACGTGGTTAAAGCAACCTGGGGTGATTCTCAATATAGGTTCCACATTCGGCTCAATTGGCTACCCTGGCTATACCTCCTATTGCGCGGCAAAAGCGGGTTTGCACCGTTTTACCGAATCGCTCGACAGAGAGCTGTTCGCAACCGGAATCCGTGCGCTGTATTTGGCACCAAGGGCGACAGAAACCTCGCTCAATAGCGATGCCGTCAATGAAATGAATCGACAACTGGGTAACAAAACGGACTCGCCGCAAATTGTAGCCGATCACGTTGTCACCATGTTAGAAAAAGAAATTTCCGCGAAATGGATTGGTTGGCCAGAAAAGCTTTTTGCGCGCATCAATCAACTGCTTCCAAGCGTGGTTTCTTCTGCGATTCGTAAGCAGCAAGAAACCATTCACCAATACGTAAACCGAGTCAGTCATTGAAGAGGACATGGACGATGAAGACCAAACAACTACTTTGCGCTTTGACGGTTTGTTCAACGTTAGCTTCGACCGCTGCGTTGGCAGGTAATACTCCACTGCAACAGGTTCAAAAGAAATGGGCGGAATGTCAGTACAGCACGCCCGATGGTGACGAAAAGGAACAATGCTTCCATCGTGCGATTGCCAAAACCAGTATTTATCTCGACAGAGAACCGGGCAATCACGAACTTACCGTTTGGCTGGCAATCAATAAAGCATCGCTGGCTGGTGCTCAAGGTGGCTTGGGTGCACTATCACTCGCCAAAGAAGCCAAATCTTTACTCGAAGGGGTAATCGCAACTTCACCGCAAGCGCTTGATGGATCTGCATACACCAGTTTAGGTTCTCTGTATTACAAAGTTCCGGGGTGGCCAATTGGCTTTGGTGATGACGATAAAGCCGAAGAAATGTTGAAAAAAGCGTTAGAGATCAATCCAAAAGGCATCGATCCGAACTATTTTTATGGAGACTTCCTTGCAGAAGAAGGTCGAGACAAGGAAGCGAAAGTGTATTTGACTCGCGCAATGCAGGCGTCACCTCGCCCTGACCGGCCTTTGGCTGATAAAGGTCGAAAACTGGAAATTAAAGCGACTCTTGGGAGTTTGAAATAATCCATGCGCTTATTACTCGTAGAAGATGACAAACTACTCGGTCAATCCATGGTGACTTCATTAAGTCGCCATGGGTACACCGTGGATTGGGTGGAAAAAGGGTCTGGCGTGACTAGCGCACTCAAAACAGAAGCGTTCACTGCCGTGATTTTGGATCTCACTCTCCCCGATATCGATGGATTGGAAGTTCTGCGTAATATTCGCAAAGGCGGATTTAAGCTCCCAGTGATGATACTTACCGCACGAGACGACATTCGCGATCGCGTTCAAGGCCTCGACGGCGGCGCAGATGACTACCTCGGAAAACCGTTTGCACTCGAAGAGTTGCTCGCTCGCTTGCGTGTGTTGATTCGCCGTCAATCCGGTAGTGCAGAAGAAATCATTCAAGTTGGGCAGTTATCTTTATCCTTATCGGAACAAAGCATTTGCTACGATGACGCGCCGCTTAAACTCACACGCAATGAATTTAAAATCCTCACCAGTTTGATGACGAACGCCGGGCGCGTGCAAAGTAAGGATCAATTGCAACAATCACTACACGGCTGGGATGAAGGTTCAAGCGACAACGCTATCGAAGTTCATATTCACAATTTGCGTAAAAAAGCGCCCAAAGTGGTCATTAAAAATATTCGCGGTGTGGGGTACATTCTTGAAAGATAAGAAGTCGTACTCGATCAAACGTCAGTTAACTCTATCAGTAGGCGTGTTGGTAAGTTTTCTCTTACTCATCTCACTTTATTTCAGTTTCCAATCTGCGAAGCACGAGGTCGAAGAAGTTTATGACGCTAGGCTTGGACAATCCGCAAAATTAATGTTGCTGACGCTCTCAATTTCAACGGAAGAGAGGACTCTCGCTAACCATCGAGAATTATTTAATGAGTGGATGGAAAACATTGAGTCAATGTCAAAGTCTGACGATGACAATGTCACAACGTTCGGCCACCCTTATGAACAAAACTTGGTTTTTCAATTCTATCGAGACAACACACTGCTCTGGAGCTCAGATCAAACCTTGCACGCACTCTCTACGTCCTTTGATAATAACGGCTACGCTGATATCGTAAAAGACGGTACACAATGGCGTACATTTCAGATTTCACTACCACAACTAAAACATGATAATGAATACGTCGTGGTTGCAGAAAAATACAAGATACGTAAAGAGATCATCCACGAAATTGCCCTATCCACATCAATAGAACAATTGCTGATACTACCAACTTTGTTGCTTTTGCTGTTTTGGTTGATCGATAAACATTTCCGACCGATTAACAACCTGCGCACCGCCATCACACAAAGAAACGTACACCGATTAGATCGCATTCATGTAAAAGACAACACCGTTGAACTCGCACCACTTGTCGATTCACTCAACTCTCTCCTCTCTGAACTAGAGTTAGCCTGGCAAAGAGAGAAACGCTTTACACGTGCTGCAGCGCATGAACTAAAAACCCCACTAACAATCCTTCGTCTTAACGTAGAAAATGCACTTGAAAGTAATGATCCGGAGCAACTGAGAGGAGATTTACACAACATTCTGCAAGGCATTAAACGCACTGACCGCCTTATCCATCAGCTACTGACTTTAGCTAAAGTAGATAGCTTATCAGAACGTGTATTCGACACCGTTGAGCTAACCCCTTTGTTGCAAACCGTTGTTGCTGATTTGGCACCGTTAGCATTGAAGCATAAGCAAGACATCAGTTTATCATCTTCCAACATCGCTATATCCGGTGATCGAATGTTGTTAGAGGTGTTATTTCGTAACCTCGTCGATAATGCGATTAGTTACTCCGGCGAGCACAGTGACATACAAGTCAGCGTCACTGAGAACAATAATACAATCAAAGTCTTAATTTCCGATACTGGTCCAGAAATCCCGAAAGAAACTCGTGAAAGAATCTTCGAACAGTTTTATCGGGGTCATTCCGAACTTGGCGACGGTGCGGGTTTAGGGATGTCAATTTGCAAAGACATTACAGTACTACACCGTGCAACACTTGAGCTCATTCCCAGAGAAAATAGTAGGAATACGTTTGTCGTCACTTTCCCAAAGTGCTAACAAAAGCGATACAGACCATAACGTGTTTAATTTATGTTCCAGCCGAACATGAGCTTCATTCCACACTTACATAGACATACCAACACTTACACTACTCGACCATAAACCCACATTATAATTCACGTTTATTTCACGCTTGCTTTGTTAAAAACAACACAACATAACAATTAAACTATTCGAATAAATATGAAAAACTTATCTAAGGGCTCTGTGTGGGGGCCTTTGCAGCCAATTGCTGCTTTTTCTTTGTTTTCACTTATATTTTTGTCTATCTCACGCGTTTTGCTCGCCTTTTGGCAACTTGATCGAATTGACTCTTTCAACGACTTAATTTACATCCTAGGCCAAGGCTTACGCGTAGACATTGCAACATTGTGCTGGTTATTCATCCTCCCTGCACTGCTTTCAGCCCTAATGCCATTAAACGGCAAGATTGGGCAATACTGGAAATGGATATTGCGCATATGGATGGTTTTAGGGCTTTGGATTCTCGTGTACATGGAACTGGCAACGGCACCATTCATTCAAGAATATGACCTACGCCCAAACCGTCTGTTTGTGGAATACCTTATCTATCCGAAAGAGGTCATGGGCATGCTTTGGACTGGCTATAAGCTAGAGCTGTTTATTGGCGCGTTAGGCACGGCATTAACTCTAGTTTTGGGTTGGAAGTGGAGCAAAAAACTGACCGACAATGCACAGCAGATCAACTGGAAATGGCGCCCACTATTAGCCATTTTTGTTGTGCTTCTTGGTGTTGCAGGCGCACGCTCGTCTTTAGGCCACCGCCCACTAAACCCTGCCATGGTGGCGTTTTCTAACGATCCACTGCTTAACGACTTAGCATTAAATTCATCTTACTCACTGCTGTTTGCTGTCAACAGCATGAAGTCAGAAAAAAGCGCAGAGCAGTTTTACGGCAAGATGGATAATCAAAAGATGCTGGAGCTAGTTCGCGCTTCGTCAAAAAAGTCCGACTTTGATCCAACATTGCTTCCAACCATGAACAGTAACCCTGCGACCTACCATGGTAAACGTAAGAACTTAGTGATCTTGCTACAAGAGAGCTTAGGAGCGCAATTTGTGGGTTCTTTGGGTGGTCTGCCTCTTACGCCAAACCTAGACGAACTCATGGCTGAAGGTTGGCAGTTCACGCAAATGTACGCAACGGGTACTCGTTCTGTTCGTGGTATCGAAGCTGTAACCACGGGTTTTCCACCATCCCCTTCTCGCGCAGTGGTCAAACTAAGCAAAAGCCAAACAGGCTTCTTTACCATCGCAGACTTACTCAAAGCACAAGGTTATCACACGCAATTTATTTATGGCGGTGAAGCAAACTTCGATAACATGAAAACCTTCTTCTTCGGTAATGGTTTTGATCAAATCGTCGAAGAAGATGATTACAATAACCCAAGCTTTGTTGGCTCTTGGGGGGTCAGTGATGAAGATTTATACAACAAAGCAGACGAAGAGTTTGAACGTCTTTCAAAAAGCGACAAACCTTTTTTCAGCTTAGTTTTTACGTCAAGCAATCACAGCCCTTATGAGTATCCGAAAGGTAAAATTGAGCCATACGATTCCGAACACATGACGCGCAATAACGCGGTAAAATATTCAGATTACGCTTTGGGTACGTTCTTTGACAAAGCGAAAAACTCATCCTACTGGGATGATACTATTTTCATTGTCATTGCAGACCACGATGCCCGCGTGTCTGGCGCTAACTTGGTTCCAGTTAAGCACTTCCACATTCCTGCATTGATCATTGGTAAAGACATTCAACCACGTAAAGATGACCGTATCGCAAACAACATAGATATGCCGCCTACGCTGTTGTCTCTTATTGGCGTAGACGCCAAAACGCCGATGATTGGTCGTGACTTAACAAAACCACTGGCTCGCGAAGATGAACGCGCAATGATGCAATACGACAAAAACTTTGGTTATTTAACGCGTGACAACCTAGTTGTGCTTTCTCCTGGTGAAAAAGTATCGACCCTGGCGTACGACTTTGAAAGCCAAACCATGAAACCGCTAGAAGTCGATGAATCCGTTATTGAACGCGCAAAAGCAAACGCATTGTTTGCATCTAAGGCGTATCAAAACAACTGGTACGCTTCGAAACGTACCAACTAATATCCGCTGATTCAGTTAAAAGGGAGCCAACTGGCTCCTTTTCTTTATTCTTACACTCTCCTTCGAATCTTCTACTGACAAAGCCTGTCTTAGCCTTCCGTTAGATTCAACCTCATACTTCTAGTAAATTGAGAAACAGACCATGCTAACTATCAATTCATTCGTCCTCTATGTTGAGGACATCCAAGTAAGCCAAGCTTTTTACTCGAAACTGTTTGATTGTGAGGTCACGTTTTTGTCTCCAACATTTGCTTCTATGCCACTCGCAAATGGCTTAAAACTGTCACTCAAGCAAAGTGATGTTCTTTCCCCTTCCAGCGACATCAAAGGTGGTGGCACCGAGTTATCATTTGCAGTGCGCAACCGCCATACGTTAGAGCACGTTTACAACAGTTGGAAAAACATGGGCGTTGAGTTTGCTCAACCACCAATGACTTCGGTGTATGGCTTAAATTTTGTGGCTACCGATCCGGATAAACATCGCATTCGCGTTTTCATTAGTGAATAAAAATGCGTTAAAAATGCTTTTTACCCATTCCCAATGTGACTTCAATAAATTAGACTCAGGGAAACATCAAAAGCTGCGTTGTATATAAGAAGGAATGCCCATGAGCTCAAGTATGATCCTTAGCGAATCTCTAATCGAGAGTGGAAGAGATATCCCCCTCAAAGAACTGCTTTACGCAAAGCGCGTGCTGGATAACTACATGGCGGTAGCAAAAGAGAGCAGCCCACTTGAGCTGTTGACAGAGATGAAATCGGCAGCAAAGCAAGTGGAATACTTTACCACTACGAGTAACCCGTGTGAGGCTCGTAATGTCATCAGTCAGATGATTGATAAAATCGACACCGCGGAATCTTTTGAGTCGTTCAAGGCTTTAGCAGGCAAGCCCTCACTAGCTCTCAATGAACTGATTGAAGATCGCGCCCAACTGATTAAACATGAGCGAGAATTGCTGCTTGCTTCAGGCTATGACGCCTCGCGTATCTAAGAATTAACGCTAGCTCCGGAGTTTAAAGCTAGCAACGAAAAAGGAGCTCTTAAAGAGCTCCTTTTACTTTCCAAAATCAGGTATAAAAGATCTAGAGGCCGATATCTTCAGTTATTGCTTTGATTTGCTTGAGATCCATTTTATAAACTTCAATCATTTGATCGACCTGACTTAGTCGTGAATTGGCTTCATCGTGTTTATCACACGCGTCCGATTTCACGTCCCAAGATTTACCTTCCAAAAATACATCACACTCTTTTTTGAGTTTCTCGATCTTAGGCAATAATTTCGCCCTTTCTTTCTCTAGAGACTCCAATTCTTGCGAAATTTTCAGCTCTTTTTGAAACACCTCGCGCGATCGTTCAAAGATAGTCGCTTGCATATCCGCTTGACGACTCAGCTTCTCATTTTCTGACTTTGTCGTATTGATCTTATCTGCCTGTTGCTTCAATTGAGACTCTAGCGACAGGTTAACTTTCTCGACCTCAGTCAATTGCTTTTGTAACTTCTTAATCGCTTTCTCGTGCGCTTCATCTTTCGCAACGAGCAGTTCAGTGACTTTATCTTGTATTTCTTGGTCGAGCGCTTCTTCGCGCACTTTTACTTGAGACACCAACTGCGTTTTATCTTGCGTCAACGCTTGGTATTTTTCTTCTAGCACATGATAAGTCGATTCCCACTTGTTCGCAGTGACAATCGATCCAACAAGGCCACCAAATGCCAAGCCTAATACCGCAGCAATCGCGATATAGATATGAGTACGTTTGTCACGCTCTTCAATGACAACAACGTCGTCTTGTTCTTCCATCTTGTTCTGAGAACTCACCGTATACTACTCCAAGGACTCTTTTACTTTGCTAGCGGATCAATTCCGCAAACATAATCGATGCTGTATAAATCAGAAAGGCGCCAATTAATGTTATAACGGTCGCTTTTTGGACTTTTTCATTGGTTCGATAACGAAACAGCACAAATGCTACTGCAATCAACACCGCAATGGCTAATAATCTGGTCATACCGCCTCCTTGTCCACTTATGAAAAACTGCCTAGGTCCATAGACGGTTTCACAAAGATTTATTGTAACTCATTTATACGCCCCATAAGGTCAACTTAGCGTAGATTTTAAAATAAGTGCTTCGATTTTAATCAAATTTGTGTTCTCAATTGAATAACTTATGCCATAATAATCGAAACACATTTATCGTTCTGAAGTGTGTTCTTGGTTCTATTCCCTAGCCCAATGAGTTTTGTTTATGCAGTTGCTCACACAAAAAACTTGGTAAACATAGCTTCGTGAAAATAAGTGGGGTTATTTCGTTGAAAATAAATTGACATAGGGTGTTGAAATGGACCAAAAACATGATAGAGTTCACACGTTAATGATGACCAGCATCATTAACTAACCTTTACTCATTTAATTGAGTAATTGTTCCGATGAAGACTGCAGGAGAGTGGTTATTAATCAAATTTTAACATTTGATTAGCATAACTCGCCGAAGAATTAACTATTTCAGGTGCTACCTAGGTAGCGGGGACTGTAGTTGGAGGAACCTCTGGAGAGAACCGTTAAATCGGTCGCCGAAGGAGCAAGTCTTGCACTCACGCAAGGTGAAACTCTCAGGCAAAAGGACAGAGGAGTGGAAAGTTACAACCTAACTATTTTGCTTGGCCTTCCCGCCTACAACCAATAGCTTAGTTCTTTTAGAGATCGTTGATCTCGTCCTTTCCCTCTTCTCCTTATTAGTTGTTTTATTAAGGGGAAATCATGAACGACCTACAATCTTTACTACAAACCATGGATAATTTTGTCTGGGGTCCACCACTGCTTATTTTGCTAGTGGGTACCGGTGTTTACTTCACTTTTAGCCTCGGCTTGATCCAGTTTAAACATCTCCCAACAGCGCTAGCGATGGTATTCAGTAAAGATAAGTCATCTGATAAACAAGGTGACGTTTCTAGCTTTGCAGCACTTTGTACTGCGCTCTCAGCAACGATTGGTACTGGTAACATTGTTGGTGTTGCCACCGCGATCAAACTTGGTGGACCAGGTGCCCTATTCTGGATGTGGCTCGCCGCCCTTTTCGGAATGGCGACTAAATACGCCGAATGTTTGTTAGCGGTTAAATACCGAAGAGTAGATGATAAAGGCCAAATGATTGGTGGCCCAATGTACTATCTGCAATACGGTGTTGGCTCAAAAGCCCTCGCGATCATGTTTGCAGTGTTTGCTTTGGGTGTTGCTTGTTTTGGTATTGGTACGTTTCCACAAGTAAACGCGATTCTGGATGCAAGTGAGATATCTCTCGGTGTTGACCGTGAGCTCTCTGCCTTTGTACTGACTCTTTTGGTTGCTTTCGTAACTTTGGGTGGCATCAAATCCATTGCTAACGTTGCAGGAAAAGTGGTTCCTACTATGGCTGTATTTTATGTGTTGGCGTGTTTAAGCGTGATCATCATGAATGCAGACCAATTGTTCAATGCCGTTGAATTAGTGCTGGTTTCAGCATTTACATCAACAGCAGCGACCGGCGGTTTCTTAGGTGCAAGTATCATGTTGGCGATCCAATCAGGTATCGCTCGTGGCGTATTCTCAAACGAATCTGGTTTGGGTAGCGCGCCTATGGCAGCAGCGGCAGCGAAAACAGACTCTTGTGTGAAACAAGGCCTGATTTCAATGACAGGTACCTTCTTTGATACCATCATTATTTGTACCATGACGGGCCTAGCGTTGATCCTTACTGGCGCATGGCAAAGCGACTTTTCTGGTGCAGCAATGACGACTCATGCCTTTGCGGTAGGTTTGAATGCGGATACATTTGGCCCAATGCTGGTGTCAATTGGTTTGATGTTTTTTGCATTCACAACCATTCTTGGATGGAACTACTACGGTGAGCGTTGCGTTGTGTTCCTCTTTGGTACAAAAGCGGTGCTTCCTTATAAGCTGATTTTCGTTGGTTTGGTGGCATCAGGCGCGTTCCTCCATCTAGACATGATTTGGCTACTCGCCGATATCGTAAATGGTCTGATGGCGATTCCTAACCTAATCGGTTTGATCGCACTGCGTCACGTCGTACTGGCAGAAACCAAGCTGTTCTTTAGCTCAGCATCGCAATCTGATGAAATTGAAGCAGTAAAAGCTTAGTGACATGACAAGTGTTCAGTAATGAACCGTCAATCGCTGAAAGTAAATTGGAAATGGTAAAAAACATAAAGCCCGCTGGTATTCAGCGGGCTTTATTTTATCTTAAGCTAAGCGGTTAATCTCGCAACCATTGATGCTCAACCTTTTCTCCACGTTCTTGAAAAAACTTCGCATTTTTTTGCTTGAATTGATCCGACTTCAGCTCTGATAGAGGCCAGTCTGAAAACGCCTCTGTTACGAACGAATCTCCAACCCCAACTTCAATCGATTCAAGATGCTTCCCGATGTAGCGATAAAAGTAGCTCTGCCCCAGTGCATCACAAACCATCGGCACATGTCTCATGCGTTGATGGTTGACGGATACTGAAGCCCAAGTTGTCGTTTTAGGTTCGCAGCTTTGCTCTTTTACAACATCAACTTCAAATTTATTGTCCATTGTTGTCGAGACAAAAACGACAATACCGTCATTCATATACACACGTCGAAGTAATAGCTGTTTCGTATCTTGAGTTCGCGTCTGTTGTATTCCATTGGAAAATGGCTCGAAATAGCCCCAGTGCCAAGACCAGGTCATGCCACGTTGCGCAAACTGTACCTGTGGCCATGTCTGCCAAACAATGGCACCAACCACGCCAGTAATAAACACAACGAGCAATATCAAAAGGTGGTAAATATTGCGCATTACACCGGCTTTTCAATCAATAACTTTACGCCAAGTGCGACTAAGACAGCGCCCGTCGCCCCTTCCATCCACTTCATAAAGCTTGCATTCTTTAACAGGCTCTTAGCTGAGTTAAGTGCGCCAGCCAAACCACACTGCCAAACCATCGCAATAATAAAGTGCACGGATGCCATCATCATTGATTGAAGCAAAGGAGAACCTTCTGGATTCACAAACTGTGGCAAGAACGCCAAGTAGAAAACTGCCGTTTTTGGGTTCAAGACGTTAGAAAGAAAGCCCTCTCTAAAAGAGCGTTTGCCATTAAACACTTCATGAACCTGCTCAGTCACTGACAAACCATTCTTCGACGACATCAGGGCTTTTAAACTGCTCAGACCAAGCCAAATAAGATAAGCTGCACCAATCATTTTTACGATTTGGAACAACTCTGCAGATTGCGCCAGAATGGCCGAAATTCCAACCGCTGAAAAGAAAGCATGCACAAATAAGCCAAAGCAAATCCCTAAACTGGTTGTACATCCGTCTTTTAAACCCGCGCGACTGGTATTACGGATAACAAGGGCCGTATCTAAACCCGGCGTTAGCGTTAAAATAGTGATGGCAATAATAAATGCCTCAAAATTCAAGATATCCATATTATCGTGATAATTAATTGTTAATCCGTCATCAATACCGTCAATCCACGAGATTCGCAAGCTTCTTTTTTAAGAGAGC
>NZ_WXWT01000119.1:7562-42387 GCF_009904725.1 Vibrio sp. V43_P6S15P86 | reverse complement strand
TGAATACTGTCATTCAGTCAGCTGATTCACTTTATATTGGTTAAGTGCTTGTTTGAAACTTAACCAACAAATTCAGCATATACGAGTTTTATCCTTGTGACTATTTATGTTTTATATGTGATTAAAAATTCTACCGTCTGTTTTTATAGATATGAGCGAGATCACGTGATGATAGAAACACTACGTGCTATTACATTATTTTTAGACGACTAACGACATATCTCAGCTACGGTCGGCTGACACAATTGGATCAGATCTTGGATAGAAAGCGCCAGTCCAGCCATGCGATCGCCACTGCTGATCGTGACTTCCTGTTCTTCTAGTAAGCTAGGATCGAACACGATCGGCATGTGTCGTTTGAGTAATAGTGGAGTGACAGTACCAATTTTGTAACCTGTGATGGCCTCAACGTCGGCTTGATCAACGCAAGTCATCCGGCGGCATTGCAGTAACGAGCGCACTTTTTTGGGATCGACACTACGATCACCAGGCGCACAGGCGAGAGCATATTGATTACCCATGTCTCGTAGCAAGATCGCTTTTACCATTTGAGAAGGGCGAATGCCGCGTTGTTGCGCGGCATCCTCAATAGTGGTTGCTGGTCTTTGATGCGGTAACAGACGAAACGGAATGTGTTGGTCTGTGAGAAATTGCATCAAAGGAGTATTGATTGTATTACTCATCATCAAGGCTGTAAGGCAGTGATTCGATTGTCCATTCACATTCTGGTTGCGCAACCAAACGAAGACGAGTGTCTTCATCGAGATTATTGGGCAGTACGATCAGGCCAATCGCTTGATTGTCGCTGAACTGGTAGTGGTTTAATAAAGCACCCACTGAACGCCAGTTTTCTCCCACGCTGCGTTCGAGCTCAATTGGCTCGTCACTAAATGGAGCAGAAGTTGCCCCTTTTACGATGTACATCGCACGTTTATTTGTACCGCGATACTTAGCTCGTGCTACCGTTTCTTGTCCTGTGTAGCAGCCCTTTGTGAAGCTAATGCCTCCTAAAGCTTGCACGTTGAGTGCTTGTGGAATGTGAGCATTCTGCGCGGATGCAGAGACAAATGGTAAACCAGCTTCAATGTCGAAACGATTCCAAAGCTCATTTGTCGTAAAGACAGCGTCGGTAGTTTCAACGATTTGCTGTGCTTCTGGCGCACTTAATATCAGTAACCAGCGATCTTGTGCAACTTGCACTGCTGTGCCACCGTTAACTGGGCGAACGCTGCCAGTTGTCTTGCTCATTGTTGAAATGAATTCGTCGGCTTTGACGCCAGCAACGCCTAAGATAACGTCATCAGAAGCTTCAATCGTTACTTTAGAGAAAATGGCGTATTTCTTTATTTCACTAAGTTCTACGTCAATCGCCGATTTTGGTTGGATCATGCCGTAGCCATCATGATGATGGAAAAGGCGGAACACGCTCCACACTTTGCCTTTTGCATCACAATGTGCGCCCAGTGTTGATTGGTCTTGTTCTAAAGAAACAACATCGCAGGTAACCTGACCTTGTAAGTATGATTTTTTATCATCACCGATCATGGTGATCATGCCGAAGTTATCCAGCAGTGAGATAGATAACTCTGGAAGTGCGTCTTGAGTTGAGAGAGGTAATGCTGAAAAACGAGTTTGCCATTCCATAATTACAATGCCTTTTGAAGATATTTTTCCGCTATGTTATACCCAAATAACCTTGAGATACTAGGGGAGCGATTTACGAATCAACATTTGTCTGCTTTCACTATCGTATTGTGACCCGCACACTAGTGACGTAGCACATCCCTTGTTACACTCCGCACTAACAACAAGACATCTATGAAGGAATAGTGAATGTACACTCCGGAAGAAAAAGCGCGTATTAAATGGGCTTGTCGTCGAGGCATGCTTGAGCTTGACGTAGTAATTATGCCGTTTTTTGAAGAGTGCTTTGATACTCTGAGTGAACAAGAGCAGCGTGACTTTGTTTCTTTACTTGAATGCGATGATCCTGATCTGTTTACTTGGGTAATGGGGCATGGCCGTAGCGAAAATTTAGGTCATGCAGCAATGGTTGATAAAATTGTCGCCCATAACCTCAGCAAAGTTCGTTAATTTTACTGCTTCTCCCTCTCTGACTGCCCGAGTCTTCAATGTTGTACTTTTCTTATTGATGACTTGGGCTGTTATCTTCTCTAGTGTTCCACTCGTATTATCGACTTATTTGTTATTAATGATTGTTAAGGCACTATTGAGCCAAGGCTTTGTTAAACCGACAAGTCAGGGTTATTGGTATGTGCATTGCGATGGCTCGGTTAGGTTTGAGGCCCTTGAGTATAGTGAATGTTCGGCGGCTCTTGAGTCTGAAAAGGATCAGTTACAACGAATCGGTACATCGACATTGCCATTCAAGATAACATTTCGATTGCAGTCTGGCCGTAGCGTCACGATTTGGCGTGATAGCTGTGAGGATCAGCATTACCGTCAATTATCGTTGGTATTACGCCAGTGGGAAATGAAACAGGGAGCCAATGCTCCCTGTTGATGTAATAGTTTATTTTGTCGAATTAAAGCTGTTTAGCTGAAACCAAAATCGTTGGTCCGCTGTTTTCCAGTTGGTTCGGATAATCAAGCGTGTAGTGCAAACCTCGACTCTCTTTACGCTGCATCGCACAACGAACCATCAGCTCTGCTACTTGTAAAAGGTTACGCAGTTCTAATAAGTTGTTCGACACGCGGAAATTGCTGTAGTACTCATGCGTTTCTTGTTGCAACAGCTGGATACGGCGTAATGCGCGCTCTAAACGCTTGTCAGTTCGTACAATGCCCATGTAGTCCCACATAAACAGACGAAGCTCGTGCCAGTTGTGCTGAATGATCACTTCTTCATCACTGTTGGTCACTTTACTTTCATCCCAACATGGCACCTGTGAAGGAAGCTCCACGTTAGTGTGATGTTTTAGAATATCTTTTGCCGCAGACCAAGCATAAACCACGCATTCGAGAAGTGAGTTTGATGCCATGCGGTTAGCACCATGCAGCCCGGTGTAGCTAACTTCACCAATCGCATACAAATTTTTCAGATCGGTGCAGCCATTTCTATCCACCATGACACCGCCGCAAGTGTAGTGCGCAGCAGGTACGATTGGGATTGGCTCTTTGGTCATGTCAATGCCCAAGTCCATCAAACGTGAATAAATGGTTGGGAAGTGTTTCGTAATAAAGTCAGCAGGTTTGTGACTGATGTCGAGGTACATACAGTCGGCACCCAAACGCTTCATTTCGAAGTCGATAGCACGAGCCACGACGTCACGCGGAGCAAGCTCTTTACGCTCATCGAAATCTGGCATAAAGCGAGAACCATCTGGACGACGCAGGTAAGCACCTTCACCACGTAACGCTTCGGTCAACAAGAAGTTACGTGCTTCTGGGTGATATAAACACGTCGGGTGGAACTGGTTAAACTCCATATTTGCCACACGGCACCCTGCACGCCAAGCAATGGCAATACCATCACCAGACGAAACATCTGGGTTAGAGGTGTATTGATAAACTTTTGAAGCGCCACCTGTAGCGAGAACCACAAATTTAGCCCGCACGGTTTCGACATGCTCTTCGTTGCGGTTCCAAATATAAGCACCGATAACTTTGTTTTTATCACCGCCAATTTTATCTTCGGTGATTAAGTCCAGCGCATTGTGACGTTCGAGAACATGAATGTTTGGATGGTTGTGAGCGTTATCTTGCAGAGAGGTTTGCATCGCCATACCTGTTGCATCTGCCGCGTGAAGAATACGACGACGACTATGGCCACCCTCACGAGTTAAGTGATAACGAGGCTCATCGTCAGAGTCATCCTCTTCACGATCAAATGGGACACCACCGTCGATCAACCACTGTACGCACTCTTTTGAATGTTCAGCAATGAACCTCACGGTATCTTCGTCACAAATACCATCGCCGGCGATTTGCGTGTCTTCAACGTGTGAATCAATGGTGTCTGACTCATCAAATACAGCAGCAATACCACCCTGGGCATAATAGGTCGCCCCTTCGCTGCGTGGCCCTTTACTCAGCACCATCACTTTACAGTGGTTAGCAACGCGCAAAGCCAACGACAAACCAGCCGCGCCACTCCCTACCACTAACACATCACACTCATGTTCACGATTTGTGTTCATATAACTTTTATAATCCCAAGCTAAGGTAACAAAGTCACCTTGTGTATTATTTGCACACCATGTGCATTCCATTATCGCGACACCTGTCGCTAAGGGCTAAGTTGGGAGACCTATCGACATCCGTGTTACTGCGGTGACTGAGCCACTCTTCTTTTTCATGCAGAGCATGAGCATGCTTCCTAAGTTATATTTGTAACGCGGTGTTCAGATAGCCATTAGCCATGCAAATGAAAAGTAATAGTTTGTCAATGCCATTGCTTTTCCATGCTCGACCCAGCACAATCTGGGACAGAGATCATTCATTATACCCATTTCCCCTCAAGATGCTCGCTTGTCAAACTTAGACTAAAGTCAGGCAAAGGTGGTCATTTGGGTATAGACATCACACTGTGAAAAAACAATGACAAAAAACTTGAGAAACCATGGAACTTTCTCATTCACGTTAGGGTCACAATAGTGCTCAAGTAAGCAGTGGTGTCAATACTACGTTTTGCATAATTAGTACCCATATCTGAGAAGAGTAGGGGCATAACAAATAGGAGTATCCGCTCGAATGAACGAGCAGCTGACCGATCAAGTATTGATTGAGCGAGTTCAGAATGGCGATAAGCAAGCATTCAACCTGCTGGTAACGAAGTACCAGAACAAGGTATGTAATCTTATTTCCAGATACGTTAGTAATCCTGGCGATGTACCAGATGTAGCACAAGAAGCGTTTATTAAAGCTTACCGAGCTATTCCCAGCTTTCGTGGGGAAAGTGCGTTTTATACGTGGCTGTATCGCATTGCAGTGAATACTGCGAAAAATCACATTGTTGCTCAAGGACGTAGACCTCCAGCGACAGATGTCGATGCTGAAGATGCTGAATTTTACGAAACAGGTAGTGCACTTAAAGAAATATCGAACCCTGAGAACTTAACGTTGTCCAAAGAATTGCAACGGGTGGTGTTCAGTGCAATCGAAGCTTTACCTGAAGATTTAAAAACCGCAATGACATTACGAGAGCTCGATGGCTTGAGTTATGAAGAAATTGCAGAAGTGATGGATTGCCCGGTAGGAACGGTACGATCGCGTATCTTCCGTGCTCGTGAGGCGGTGGAAAAGAAAATCAGACCTCTTTTGCAACGCTAGTACAAGTAATAACTATGGTGAAAATAATGGCTGACAAAGAAAAACTTTCAGCTCTCATGGATGGAGAATTGGTCGATAAGGCTTTAATTCAAGAGTTAGAGCAAGACCAAGAGAGCCGTGATGCTTGGCAGAACTATCACCTGATTGGTGATGTGATGCGAGGCGAAGCGCCAGCAAAACCTGAGTGGAATATTGCTGAAAGCGTGGCGTTAGCGTTAGAAGATGAACCTGCACACCGTGCGTTTGATTCGCACGGTGCAAATGTTATCTCAATTGCTGATACGCCAAAAGAGTCGCAACCAGAACCGCAAAAAGCAAAACGTCAGTTGCCAGGTTGGTTGACACAGTTTGGTCAAGTTGCTGTTGCTGCATGTGTATCGCTTGTCGTTATTTTAGGTGTACAGCAGTACGGTGGTAGCGATTCAATGTCGCCGCAAACAGACCAATTGCCTGTGTTGCAGACAGTTCCGTTTGCTGGCAGCGCAGAGCCTGTGAGTTTAACTCGTGAGTCTGTTGAGCGTTCTGTAGGTGAAGCAAATATGCAAGAGCAACGTAAGCGTGTTCATGCTATGCTGCGAGACTACGAATTGCAGTTACGAATTAACAGTGATGCATCTCAACAAGATGCAAATCTGAATCCGGATATTGAATGAAAAAATTTCTGATCAGCGCTTGCGCTCTGTTCAGTATGATGTCTTCTCAAGCCTTTGCTGGTGATAAGCCAGCGGAGGCTTTATTGCATCAAATGAGCGAGGCGAGTAAGAATTTAAGTTACGAACTCTCTTATATCCTTATCAAAAAGAACAGCATTGAGCCGTTGCTGTATCGTCATGCGACGCATGGTGACGATCAATATGCTCATCTTGTTTATTTAAGTGGCCCTGTGCGCGAAGTGATTCGTCGTGGCACAGAAGTAAGCTATATCGAAACGGGTTTAGAACCATTCACCATCGAGTCAGGTAAAATGGTCGCTCCGACCATGCCTATGCTCAACACCAATATCGATGAGCTAAACTTGTATTACGACTATGTAAAAGTGGGTAGAGCTCGTGAAGCAGGTGTAGCAACACAAGTGCTGCGTGTCGTCCCTAAAGACGGTCTGCGCTATTCATACGTACTATGGATCGATGAAAAGAGTAAATTGCCGTTACGTGCCGACCTTGTGGACCGTGATGGTGAGATGCTTGAACAATATCGCACTATTTCTTACACAGTGAATCCAAAAATCGCAGAGTTAATGAGTGGCCTACAAGATGTTCAATTACCAGCTGTTCTCACCATGCCAAAAGGCGATATTGGAACCAGCAATTGGCAGGTAGGTTGGATCCCTGAAGGTTTCGAGCCGAACGAGCTCAACCGCTATCGTATGGCCGTTACTAACCAAATGGTGGAGAGTCAGCTGTATTCTGATGGTCTGTTTAGCTTCTCTGTTTACGTAGCAAACAAGGATGAGCATTCGTTAAAAGGGCAGTTGGTTCGCCAAGGCAGAAGAACGCTACACAGTTTTGTGAGCGGTCAACATGAAATCTCCGTAGTTGGAGACATTCCGCCGACCACAGCACAGCGTATCGCTCAATCTGTCACATTTAATGTAACAAAGAGTAAACAACAATGATGACCGCGTTGGCTACTGTGACAGACGTACATCGTCGCGGCAAACAATACGAAATTGATTTAAGCTGCGAACAGCAGACCAGTTGCAGTAGTTGCTCTTCACAGAAAAGCTGTGGAACGGGCGTTGTGACTAAAGCCATTGGTAACAAGAGTTTATCTTGGCACCTGCGCACGGATAAATCAGTGAAGATAGGTCAAGTCGTTGAGATAGGCTTTCCTGAGTCGAGCCTGATAAAATCAGCAATGGCGGTTTATTTACTGCCGTTGTTTGGTTTGATTATCGGTGCGATGTTTGGTCACTTCCTATTAGCGCCGCTGACCGCGGGCGGGGAAGGTATCATCATATTGGCATCAGTATTATTTGCAGCTGGTGGAATGTGGATCGCAAAACGTGTTTCTCGTCCGTTAGAGGATGAATCCAAGCGCCAAGTTACCCTTGTTCGGGTACTTGGAGAGCCAATCCAGTAAGCGCCGTCCCCCCTCCACTAAAGGTTATTTGGGTATGTACTTTAAATTACGTGCGCCCGTTAACGAAATTCGGTAGAATCTGCCAACTTGATTGAAATGCCGTCAGTGGATGGCGTTTCTTACTGTCCCTATTTGTAAAGAGTTAGTCACCCTAAATCTATGAAGCACATTCGTAACTTTTCGATTATCGCCCACATCGACCATGGTAAGTCGACCCTATCAGACCGTCTAATCCAAGTTTGTGGCGGGTTAACCGATCGTGAAATGGCCGCACAGGTTCTGGATTCTATGGATCTTGAACGTGAGCGTGGTATCACCATTAAATCTCAGAGTGTGACGCTAAACTACACCGCTAAAGACGGTGAAACGTATCAGCTGAACTTCATCGATACTCCGGGGCACGTTGACTTTGCATATGAAGTATCACGTTCTCTAGCGGCTTGTGAAGGTGCGCTATTGGTTGTGGATGCGGGTCAAGGTGTTGAAGCTCAAACACTGGCTAACTGTTACACCGCGATCGAAATGGATCTAGAGGTTGTGCCAATCTTGAACAAGATTGACCTACCAGCAGCCGATCCTGAGCGCGTGGCAGAAGAAATTGAAGAAATCGTTGGTATCGATGCAATGGAAGCAACCCGCTGTTCTGCGAAGACAGGCATCGGTGTTGATGACGTTCTAGAGAACATTGTGTCAGCGATTCCAGCACCGGAAGGTGATCCAGATGCGCCACTACAAGCGCTGATCATTGACTCATGGTTTGATAACTACCTTGGCGTTGTTTCTCTAGTACGTATTAAAAACGGCGAACTGAAGAAGAACGATAAGATCAAAGTGATGAGTACGGACCAAGTTTGGGGTGTAGACCGTCTTGGTATTTTTACGCCAAAACAAGTAGATACCGATATCCTTCGTACTGGTGAAGTAGGTTGGGTGGTTTGTGGTATTAAAGACATCCTTGGTGCACCAGTTGGTGATACGCTGACTATGGCTAAGAACGGCTGTGAAAAACCGCTACCAGGTTTTAAGAAAGTAAAACCTCAGGTTTACGCAGGTCTGTTCCCGGTATCTTCTGACGATTACGAGAACTTCCGTGATGCGCTGGGCAAATTAAGTCTAAATGACGCATCGCTATTCTACGAGCCAGAAAACTCAGCGGCACTTGGCTTTGGTTTCCGTTGTGGTTTCCTTGGCATGCTGCACATGGAAATTATCCAAGAGCGTCTAGAGCGTGAATACGACTTAGATCTTATCACCACGGCACCAACGGTAGTTTACGAAGTTGAAAAGACCGATGGTGAACTGCTGTACGTTGATAGCCCTGCCAAACTACCAGCGATCAATGATATTGAAGAAATTCGTGAACCGATCGCTCGTTGTAATATCCTGGTACCTTCAGAGTACCTAGGTAACGTGATCACCCTGTGTGTTGAAAAGCGTGGTACTCAGGTCGATATGGTTTACCACGGTAACCAGGTTGCCGTGACTTACGATATTCCAATGGCAGAAGTGGTACTGGATTTCTTCGACCGTCTGAAATCGACCTCTCGTGGTTATGCGTCTTTGGATTACAACTTCCAGCGCTTTGAAGCGTCGAATATGGTACGTGTAGACGTTCTTCTTAACGGTGATACTGTTGATGCATTGGCGATGATTACACACAAAGATCAGTCTCAGACTCGCGGTCGTCAGTTGGTAGAGAAGATGAAAGAATTCATCCCTCGCCAAATGTTTGATATCGCAATCCAAGCGGCAATTGGTAACCACATTATCGCTCGTTCAACGGTAAAACAGTTGCGTAAGAACGTTATTGCGAAATGTTACGGCGGTGACGTAAGTCGTAAGAAGAAACTTCTGAAGAAACAGAAAGAAGGTAAGAAACGCATGAAGCAGATCGGTAACGTTGAGCTGCCTCAAGAAGCGTTCCTAGCCATCCTTCACGTAGGTAAAGACTAAAGTTGAACTTTGTCTCACACTTGTCGGTCTTAAGACGTTAGATATTAAAATAAGTGAAAGGGTTTCGGCTCTTTCACTTTCGTATTTTTAGATAAGGGAATTTAATGGCGAATACATTCTCACTGATGTTGGTTATTGCGACTTTGGTAACTGGCGTGGTTTGGCTATTGGAAAAGCTGGTTTTCGCGAAAAAGCGTCAGGAAAAACTGGCTGATATTCAAGCTCAGACGTCTAATGGTTTGGATGCAGTGACCTTGCAAAAAGTTGAGCGTCAGCCTTGGTGGGTTGAAAATAGCGTCTCTATTTTTCCTGTGATCGCGTTCGTTTTAGTATTACGTTCTTTTATCTACGAACCATTTCAAATCCCATCAGGCTCAATGATGCCTACCTTGCTGGTTGGCGATTTCATTTTAGTTGAGAAGTACGCGTACGGTCTAAAAGACCCAGTATGGCGTACTCAGCTAGTGGAAACTGGTAAGCCTGAGCGTGGTGATATCGTGGTCTTCAAATACCCACCACAACCAAGTGTGGACTACATTAAGCGTGTAGTTGGTTTACCTGGTGATATCGTGCGTTATTCAAGTGATAAGCAGCTTTGCGTGCAAAGCCAAGGCGAATCGGCATGTAAGCCAGTTAAACTGAGCAACGTTGAAGAAAGTCAGTTTAGCTCGAACGGTATTCCAATGATCCAACTGGATGAAAAATTGGGTAACGTTGAGCACAATATTTTGGTTAACCCTCTTGTGCGTAACCGCGTGGAGCAATATTTCCCACGCAGCGGCACGACAGAGTGGGTTGTACCACAAGGTCAGTATTTTGTGATGGGTGATAACCGTGACAACAGTGCTGACAGCCGTTACTGGGGCTTTGTTCCAGAAGCAAACTTAGTCGGTAAAGCTGTCGCGATCTGGATCAGCTTCGAGTTTGATCGTGGCGCAGATAGTGTTCTACCTTCATGGATTCCAACTGGTGTGCGTTTTAACCGCATCGGTGGCATTCACTAACCATTCAAATATCGAGAGAGTATGAATTCTCCAATTGATAAACTAGAGAGAAAGCTCGGCTACCAGTTTCAAGATGCCGGGCTTATCAATTTGGCGCTGACGCACCGCAGCGCCAACAGTAAGCACAATGAACGTCTTGAGTTTCTGGGCGATTCAATTTTAAGTTTTGTCATCGCTGATGATCTGTACCATCGTTTCCCAAAAGTGAACGAAGGTGACATGAGCCGCATGCGTGCTACTTTGGTTCGCGGACATACATTGGCGGAACTGGGTCGTGAATTCGATCTAGGAGATTATTTAAAATTAGGTCCAGGTGAATTGAAGAGTGGCGGTTTTCGCCGAGACTCTATTTTAGCCGATGCGGTTGAAGCCATTATTGGCGCAATTTACCTAGACAGTGATCTTGAAGTTGTGCGAGGCATTGTACTGAGTTGGTATCAGTCACGCCTTGAAGCCATTAAACCAGGCGTTTCACAGAAAGATCCGAAAACTCGCCTACAAGAGTTCCTACAAGGCAGAAGAAAACCGCTGCCTGTCTACACAGTGACTAATATTAAAGGTGAAGCGCACAACCAAGAGTTCACGGTTGAGTGCGAAGTAGCAGGTGTGGATAAGCCTGTAATCGGTAAAGGCACCAGCCGCCGCAAGGCAGAACAAGCGGCTGCTGAAACAGCACTTGAGCAATTAACAAATGGCTGATAACGAATTCGATATCGATGCGTTTTTCGCATCACAAGGTGAGCCAAGCTCGCCAGAAAACCAACACTGTGGCTTTATTGCTATTGTTGGTCGTCCAAACGTAGGTAAGTCGACACTTTTGAACAAGATTTTGGGTCAGAAGATTTCGATCACCTCTCGTAAGCCGCAAACGACACGCCACCGTATTATGGGTGTGGATACGGACGGCGATTACCAAGCGATTTACGTCGACACGCCTGGACTTCACATTGAAGAAAAGCGTGCGATCAACCGTTTGATGAACCGTGCTGCTAACTCGTCATTGAGTGATGTAAACCTTGTGTTCTTCTTAGTCGATGGTACGCATTGGACTAAAGACGATGAGATGGTGCTAACTAAGCTTCAAAAATCGAACTTCCCAGTTGTGCTTTGTGTCAATAAAGTCGACAACGTGCAAGATCGTAACGAAGTGATGCTACACATGGCTGAGATGTCTAAGAAGATGGACTTCGTGGACGTTGTGCCAATCTCTGCGAAGCAAGGGAAGAACATTGATGTACTGCGTAAGCACGTGCGTAATCACCTACCTAAAGCAACGCATCACTTCCCAGAAGAATACGTGACTGACCGTTCTCAGCGTTTTATGGCGTCTGAGATTGTGCGTGAAAAGCTGATGCGCTTTACTGGTGAAGAGCTGCCATACTCAGTGACGGTTGAGATTGAACGTTTTGATTACAACCCCGAAACCGACGGTTTCCACATCAATGCCTTGATTCTTGTTGAGCGTAATGGTCAGAAGAAAATGGTGATTGGTAAAGGCGGCGAGAAGATTAAAACCATTGGTCGCGAAGCGCGTTTAGATATGGAAGAATTGTTCGGTCGTAAGGTTTACCTAGAAACCTGGGTAAAAGTGAAATCTGGCTGGGCAGACGACGAACGAGCGTTGCGATCGTTGGGTTATATAGACGATTTATAATCTTGGCTGCGAAGGTGCTTCGCTCCAACATCGATGAAAAATCAGTATCGATTAAAATAAGGAGCCGCTCGGCTCCTTATTTTTTATTTCACACTTTTTAGGCACAATGACTTAGATGAGTAATCTGTCTTCTGAAGGTTTACAGCGCTGTTTTGTATTGCACCGACGCCCTTACAGTGAATCGAGCTTAATCCTTGATGTATTTAGTGAGGAATATGGCCGAATGACTTTAATGGCCAAAGGCGCGCGCAGTAAGCGTTCGAACTTAAAAGGCGCATTGCAACCTTTTACCCCGCTATTACTTAAATGGTCGGGGAAAGGCTCAATGAAAACTTTGCGTCAAGCCGAGCCGATAAGTCTAGGTTTGCCGTTAACGGGCATTAATCTCTACTCAGCCATGTACGTCAATGAACTGATTGGCCGTATTTTGATGGCTGAAGTGCCGATGCCAGCACTATTTCATGATTATTTGCATGCGTTAACCGAGTTGGCGCACAACGAGAACCCTGAGCCTGCACTGCGTCGTTTTGAGTTAGCCTTGCTGTCTTCTATGGGGTATGGCGTGGATTTCTTGCACTGTGCAGGTACTGGCGAGCCCGTCGACCCAGAGATGACGTATCGTTACCGGGAACAAAAAGGCTTCATAGCTTCGGTTAGGCGCGATAACCTTACGTTTTTAGGGAATGAGCTGATTGCTATCAGTGAGCGGCGGTTCGTCACTAAAGAGCAGCTAAAAGCGGCAAAACGCTTTACACGTATAGCCTTAAAGCCGTATCTTGGCGGCAAACCTTTAAAAAGTCGTGAATTTTTCATTCAGACCCCCAGAGCACGGAGTAACGGAAAATGAGCTCAATTTATTTAGGCGTCAATATCGACCATATTGCCACTCTACGTAATGCACGTGGTACAAAATACCCTGATCCTGTTCACGCTGCAGAAATTGCTGAGCGTGCAGGCGCGGACGGTATCACAATTCACTTACGTGAAGACCGTCGCCATATTTTGGACCGTGATGTACGTATTCTGCGTGAAACCATTCAAACGCGCATGAATCTAGAGATGGCTGTGACGGACGAAATGGTTGAGATTGCACTGCAAACTCAACCAGAGTTTGTGTGCTTAGTGCCTGAAAAACGTGAAGAACTGACGACGGAAGGTGGCTTGGACGTTGTGGGGCAGCTTGAAAAAATTAAAGCTGCGACGAAAAAGCTGACAGATGCGGGAATTAAAGTTTCGCTCTTTATTGATGCTGACCGTCAACAGATTGAAGCTGCGAAAAAGTGTGGTGCTCCGTTTATTGAGCTACATACTGGCCACTATGCAGATGCGACGACAGAAGACGAACAACAAGCTGAACTGAAGAAGATTGCCGCTGGTGCGAGTTATGCACATGATCTAGGTATTATTGTTAATGCCGGGCATGGCCTGACTTATCACAATGTCGCACCAATTGCTGCATTACCAGAAATTTACGAACTCAACATTGGTCACTCAATCATTGGTCGCGCGGTATTTGATGGTTTAAATAAAGCGGTTGCTGACATGAAAGCACTGATGATTGAGGCTCGCCAGTCATAGGGCTATCTAGATGGCGATTATAGGGTTAGGGACCGACATTGCAGAAATTGAGCGTATTGAAAAAGCGTTAGCTCGTAGTGGTGAACCTTTTGCTCAGCGGATTCTTTCAGAAGAAGAAATGGCCAAATTCTCACAGCTTAAGCTGCAAGGTCGTTATCTTGCTAAGCGCTTTGCTGTTAAAGAAGCTGCCTCAAAAGCATTGGGGACAGGGATCGCAAAAGGGGTCACGTTTCACGACTTTTCCATCTCGAACGATGAGCTTGGAAAACCAGTACTCGCATTGACGGGCACAGCCAAGCAAATAGCGGATGCGATGGGGGTTAACCACATTCACCTGTCCATTTCCGATGAGCGTCATTACGCTTTGGCGACGGTCATTTTTGAATCCTAGCTTGTAAGTCTTAAACAAAATACTAAAAAGCCAGAGCATTTGCTCTGGCTTTTGTTTCTCTTCAATAGATCACTGTTCAAGGTATAACTTTGCGGTTGTTGTTACTTTAATCATTTCATCTTGCAGCTCGAACATTTCAGGCTCAACCTCCTCAAGACTGATCCCTGAGCGCAGTGCTTGCTCAAGCGTCGCACAGAGTGACTTCAGTCTTGGAACGCCACAATATGAACTACTGCCGTGCAGCTTATGGATGACATGAATTAGGTCATCACGAGAGATATCTTCTTGCTCCAGAGCTTGGTCAACGACTGCTTCTACTTCAGGGATGAACTCAATCAACATGCGTAGCATGTCTTTAGCGAGATCCTCTTTATTCGCGCTCTGTTTCAAGGCTGCTTGCCAATCAATAATCACATCCTGCTGAGGCGAAGAAACGGATTGTGGTGCGCTTCCTTCAGGTTCATCAACGTATGAAGGGGCGACTTTGCCAATGCTCTCTGTACAAGCATTTGGGTTCCAGTGAACCAAAACCTGTTGTAGCACATGCTCTTCAATAGGTTTGGTCAAGTAGTCATCCATTCCTGCCGAGAGCAAGCGGTCTCGTTCCCCTGCCATGGCATGCGCCGTTACCGCAATCACTGGCGTGTCTTTATTTAGCTCCAACTCTTTAATGTGCTTACAAGCGGTCACCCCATCCATTTGTGGCATTTGGATATCCATGAAGATTAAATCGTACTTTTTCTCTGTCGCCAGGTTCACCGCTTGCTGGCCATTGCTGCAGGCTGTGACGGTTTCTACTCGTTCGCGGAGCAGTGCAGAGATCAGCTTCAAGTTTGCAGGGTTGTCATCCACTGCTAGTACAGTCAGAGGTAAACGGTCCCCTTCGCTTGGCGTAATTGGAGCGCTTAATACCGGTGGCGATTCTACATGTTCGCTAATCAGGCTTTGTAGCAACTTACGGCGAGACAATGGCTTGGTCAGGCACTGGACATGATGCTCAGTCATTATTTGGTCCGCAAGCGCTAATTCGGTACTCGGTGTCCCTAGGAGAACACTCGGAGCCATGCGTTTCGCTTGCTCTATCCAAGGTGTAATAACTTCCGCATCGTGAGTCTGGTTGGCCGCTAAATTCAACAATACATAATCATATTGTTCTTCGTTGTTTGGTAGCGAAGAGCGGTAGGTTACTAAAATACCCTCCTGACTCAGAATCTGTTGGGTTACGGATGCGGCTTGCATGTTTGGTTCAATCAGCAGTAACTGCTTCCCAGTCAGAAGTTCCACTTCAATCAGTTCGCTCATTGGCATCTCGGTTGAGTGCAAGCGCACAGTAAACCAGAAGGTTGAACCTTGGTGTAGACGGCTGGTTAAACTGATTTCGCCGCCCATCTGGCTCACCAGTTTCTGAGTGATGACCAGACCAAGGCCAGTACCGCCGTAACGACGTGAAATACTGGCATCCGCTTGGCTAAAGGCTTGGAACAACTGCGCTTGCTGACGCTCAGAGATACCAATACCGGTATCACGCACCATGAATTGCAGTTCGACGGAGTCTCCTGATTGAGAGCGCATTTCTACGCTAACATCAATGTTGCCTCGCTCGGTAAACTTGATTGAGTTACCGACTAAGTTCGTCAAAATTTGCTGGATACGTAGTGGATCCCCAACTAAACCTGGTGGAATTTTAGGGTCCACTTTTAGGGTGATTTCTAACCCTTTCTCATGCGCACTTGTGGCTTGTAGGTTAATTACCTCTTCTAAACTTTCTCGGAAATCAAAAGGAATGTTTTCCAGCGCCAGCTTACCCGCTTCAAGTTTCGAGAAGTCGAGAATGTCATTGATGATATTCAGCAGGTTGTTCGCCGACTTCTCAATCGTCTGTAGGTAATCCGTTTGGCTGTTAGAAAGCTGCGTTTTAAGCATTTGACGAGTAAAGCCAATCACCCCATTGAGCGGAGTACGCAGCTCGTGCGACATGTTCGCCAAGAACTCTGACTTAACCCTAGCCGCTTCTTGCGCGCGTTTCTTCGCGATATCCAGCTCAACGTTCTGAATTTCTAGCTGCTCAAGCGTTTCACGTAAGTCGGACGTGGCTTGGTCTATACTGTGCTGCATCTCCACGTGATATTCTGATAACGATACCGCCATGGCGTTGATGCCATTTTTTAGCTGGTCTAACTCACCGTGCATTTTGCCTTCGATACGCACATCAAGATGACCGCGGCGAATGCGGTCAACGACATTCTTCATGTGGGTGATAGGTTGGGTCACATCGTGCATTAGACGTGAAGCAAACACACTTGCTAAGCCAAGACCGAGAACCAGAACTAAAAAAGCAGAAAAGACTTCTTGATACTGTTGCAGCCTCAAGGAGGAGAGATCTAACTCGACGGCGATGTAACCAATCGCTTTTGTGCCTTGGCTTTCGTTCGACAACTCCGCTAAGTAGTGACCTTCTGACAAAATGGGGACACGCAATATCAGTGAGTTTTCGTAGATTTCCGAATTACCCAGTTGCGGGATCGGTTTATCTTTGGGAAACATCAAGGCTTCAAAATTAGGATGAAAGTTAGAGGTCACAAAGAGCTCATGATGTTCATCAAATACCGCGATACTACGAACCAGTTTGGAGTTTTTGCGGTGCGCGTAGCTTATCAAGCGACGTACCGCCTCTCGGCTTTCTGATAGTAGATGAGTTTCACTGGCAATCGCCAGCGGCTCAATAATGCTGTTACCAGTGGTGATAACTTGTTTCTCAAGGTCTTGGTAGCGGTTAAATGAGAAAAAGCCGCTCAGTAATAAACCAATAATGAGAGTGGGAGCGAGAGTTAGTGTAATTACACGTGCTCGTAAGCCATATCTGGTCATGTTATCTAATTACATCGGAGTCTGGATATGGGAAAATAACGCATTATTTCTCAAGCGCACGATAAAGCCTTGAGCAAAGAAGTGACGTCACCGAATAAACGGTAAGCATAATCAAGTCACTCGAATCACACAACGGCTGCAATCAAGAATAGTGAAGCAGAAGAGCAATTACACATAAATCAGGCACAGAGCATGGCACGCATCTTTCGACCGAAAAAGAAAACCCAACTCAATACTCGGCACCAAGCAGTGCAAGTAGAGCGTTTAGATCACCACGGCGCAGGCATTGCTTACCTCAAAAAGAAGCCATTGTTTATTGATGGAGCACTGCCGGGAGAGGAGGTGGTCACTCAATTGGTGGAAGAAAAGAGCAAATACGCTCGCGGTAAGTTGATTAAAATCCTTAAGCCGAGTGAAGCTCGTGTGGAGCCATTTTGCCCACATTATCATGAGTGCGGTGGCTGTGATTTGCAGCATCTAGATTATGACCAACAATTGACGTACAAACAGCAAACGTTGCGTCAGCTAATGCGAAAATTTTCAGGCAGTGACATTGAACTAGATGCCCCGTTATTGGGATATTCGCAGGCCTACCGTCGCCGTGCGAGAGTGAGCTTGTTTGTTGATAAAAAAACACGTCAGCTACATTTTGGTTTCCGTAAAAAGCAGAGTAAGCAAATTGCGCAAGTGACCGATTGCCCAGTGCTGGCACCGGAACTGAATGTTTTGCTGCCAGAGATTTACTCAGCCCTAAAAGCGTTCAAAAAGCCTGAACAATTGGGTCATGTAGAGCTGGTACTTGGTGATAATGGGCCGTGTATTACGCTGCGCCACTTGAGTGCTCTGACAACGAGTGAAACTCAATCTCTAACGGAGTTGGCAAAACGTCATGGCGCATCGTTGTACTTAATGCCATCGACAGAACAATTAGACCTTATCGAAGGCGATATACCTTTTTATCAAGAAGTTGGAGTGAAAATCCCTTTTGCACCAAATAACTTTATTCAAGTAAACCAAGGTGTAAACCAACAAATGGTCAAGCAAGCGGTTGAGTGGTTAGACCCACAAAAGAGTGACCGAGTGTTAGATTTGTTCTGTGGTTTAGGCAACTTTAGTTTACCAGTTGCGAAATTAGCTAAGCACGTGGTTGGAGTAGAGGGTGTTGCAGAGATGGTAGAAAAAGCCACAAACAATGCATCTTTGAACCAAATCAATAACGCGCAATTTTATCACGCTAACCTTGAGCAAGATTTTGAAGGCCAAGCCTGGGCCGCAGAGCGGTTTGATAAAGTATTATTAGACCCGGCACGCGCGGGAGCGAGTGGGATCATCGATCAAGTTTCTGAGCTTGGCGCACAGCGTGTAGTTTATGTTTCTTGTAATCCTGCTACCCTTGCTAGGGATAGTCAAAGCTTGATAGAGCAAGGCTATAAATTAACTAAATTAGGTATGCTGGATATGTTCCCTCATACCAGTCATCTAGAATCGATGGCATTGTTTGAAAAGTCCTAACTTTAGGACTTTGACCCCTTATTTGTGGTGGGTGGTCATAAAGCCAGCGTGTACGCGCGGTAAAAAGAACTAACCTGGACGGTGTTAGTCAAACCACACGAATATAATAATTAGGATGATGAGATGGTTGCGGTAAGAAGCGCGCATTTAAACCAAGATGAACAGTTTGAACTCGAAAACTGGGTGGCTAGCCTAGGACAAGAGAAAAACACAGCCTCACGCTTAATCGAAGTATATCGAGATTGCCAGACGGTATTAGCTGATAACGAGCAAGCGGAGCTGTTGTTGTGGCGTGGACGAGAAATGATCGAAATTTTGATCACCTTGTCTATGGATCAAGCCACTTTAGTGGCTGCTCAACTGTTTCCTTTGGTTTCAAGTGGTGCTTTTAACAGAGAAATTCTGGAAGAGAAATACAGCAAAGAAATCATAAAATTAATCGACGGCGTTGAAGAAATGGCTGCTATTGGCCAACTCAACGTCAACATGGAAGGCAGTGCAGCGTCATCTCAGGTAGATAACGTACGCCGTATGCTGCTTGCCATGGTGGATGACTTCCGCTGCGTAGTTATCAAGCTCGCGGAACGAATTTGTAATCTTATTGAAGTTAAAAAAGCGCCAGATGAAGTTCGACGTGCGGCGGCAAAAGAGTGTGCCAACATCTATGCGCCGCTAGCAAACCGATTAGGCATCGGTCAGCTGAAATGGGAAATTGAAGATTACGCTTTCCGCTACCAACAACCGGAAACTTACAAACAAATTGCCAAACAGCTTTCTGAGCGACGCATTGTTCGTGAACAGTACATCAAAGACTTTGTTGAAGACCTCACGCACGAAATGGAAGTGTCGGGCATCAATGCCGAAGTGAGTGGTCGACCTAAGCACATCTACAGCATTTGGCGAAAAATGCAGAAAAAGAGTTTGGCCTTTGATGAGCTGTTTGATGTGCGAGCAGTGCGTATCATCGCAGACAAACTGCAAGATTGTTACGCGGCTTTAGGCGTAGTTCACACCAAATACAAGCACCTACCGAGCGAGTTTGATGACTACGTTGCTAACCCTAAACCAAACGGTTATCAATCGATCCATACAGTAATTCTAGGGCCAGAAGGCAAAACCATCGAGATCCAGATTCGTACCAAGCAAATGCATGAAGAGTCGGAACTGGGGGTTGCAGCGCACTGGAAATATAAAGAAGGGGCAAGCAGCCGAAGCGGTTATGATGAGAAAATCACGTGGCTGCGTAAGCTATTGGATTGGCAAGAAGAAATGTCTGACTCTGGCGAAATGCTCGATGAGCTGCGTAGCCAAGTCTTTGATGACCGTGTTTATGCCTTTACACCACGTGGTGATGTTGTCGATTTGCCAATGGGGGCAACGCCGCTAGATTTTGCCTATCACATTCACTCCGAAGTGGGACACCGTTGTATCGGTGCCAAAGTCGGAGGTCGTATTGTGCCGTTCACGCATAAATTACATATGGGTGACCAAGTCGAGATTATCACTCAGAAAGAACCTAACCCATCACGTGACTGGTTAAACCCATCATTAGGCTTCGTTCATTCTGGTCGTGCGCGTGCCAAAATTAACGCCTGGTTCCGAAAACAAAGCCGTGAGAAGAACCTCGAAGCAGGTCGTGAAATCCTTGAGCATGAGTTAGCCAAAATTGGCGCAACGTTAAAAGATGCAGAGCATTACGCCCTCAAGCGGTTTAACGTCAAAACACCAGATGAATTGTATGTTGGGGTAGGTAGCGGTGATTTGCGCATCAACCAAATCATTAACCATATCAACGCGTTAGTTAACAAGCCAACGGCAGAGGAAGAAGACCAGCAAGCACTGGAAAAACTGCAAGAAGCTGAGCATAAATCACCCGCGCAAAGCCGACCGAAAAAAGACGCAGTTGTAGTAGAAGGCGTCGATAACCTAATGACACATCTAGCACGTTGCTGTCAGCCAATTCCAGGTGACGATATCTCTGGTTACATAACGCAAGGTCGTGGGATTTCAGTACACCGTAGTGACTGTGAACAGCTAGAAGAACTGCGCCATCATGCGCCAGAGCGCATCATCGATACAGTCTGGGGCAGCGGCTTTGTGGGGTCATACATCCTCACCGTGCGTGTTGAAGCGATGGAGCGAGGTGGTCTACTCAAAGACATTACGACACTGTTCGCCAACGAAAAGATCAAAGTGACCAGTATGAAGAACCGAGTCGACTACAGACGTCAACTTGCCATCATGGACTTTGACCTAGAAGTCACCAATATTGAGGTGCTTTCGCGGGTTTCGAAACGTGTGGAACAGATCAAGGATGTCATGACGGTGAAACGCCTCGGCTAAAACTCTCGTCATAGTTATCGTTGTAGCGTTGTTGACTGCACGCACTCGCTCCATCACATGGTGAACCATGCTCAGGAGTCTCGTTTGTTTGTCGCCTAGCTACAACTTCAACTATTTACAGAGTTACACTTGCGTCATATTTGGCTTTTTATCTGCGTTAGCTGCACTTATTCCGACGTGCCGGCTCAGGGGCATCACATAGTAGGCTATGCTCAGGAGTCGCGAAAACTTGTTGCCTTGTCAAAGTAACAATTACTTAGTGAAAGCTGCTGAGAAAATATAATGTAGAAGGTGAGTGGTTTTGGCTGCTCACCTTTTTCTTTAATAGAAAGGTTTAAAGGAACAAAAAATGAGTCATCCAATTGAACAGTTAGAACAAATCATGGCGAAGCTGCGTGACCCCGAAAACGGTTGCCCTTGGGACTTAAAACAAACCTTTGACACCATCGTTCCGCATACAATAGAAGAAACCTACGAGGTGGTGGACGCGATTCAAAATCGAGATTGGCCCAATCTAAAAGAAGAGCTAGGGGATTTGTTGTTTCAGGTGATTTTTTACAGTCAGCTAGCGAAAGAGCAAGAGCTGTTCGACTTTTCGGATGTCGTCGAAACCGTGAACGAAAAACTGACTCGTCGCCACCCGCATGTTTTTTCAGATGTTGAGTTTGAATCTGACGAGGAAATTAACGCGAACTGGGAAGCGGAAAAAGCAAAAGAAAAAGCCCTAGTAGGCAAAGCGGAAGAAAGTATCCTAGACTCAATACCAAACTCTTTACCGGCACTTTCTCGTGCTACAAAAATTCAGAAAAAATGTGCAAAATTTGGGTTTGATTGGGATTCACTTGGCCCGGTTGTCGATAAAGTACGAGAAGAAATTGACGAAGTCATGGAAGAGGCACTGCAAGTTCAGCCCGATGAAGAGAAAGTTGAGTTGGAGCTCGGTGATTTGCTATTTGCGACTGTCAATTTGGCTCGCCACCTTGATAAAAACCCAGAAGTCGCGCTAGGAAAAGCAAACGTAAAGTTTGCGCGACGTTTTAAACAAGTTGAAGGCAAGGTCCAGCAGTCAGGCAAAGTACTTACAGATTGTTCTTTATCAGAACTTGACCATTTTTGGGATGAAGTAAAACAAGAAGAATCGAGGCAGAGGTAAACTGGCAGAATACATAATATAAGGTCAGCTTGTTTGGTTACACGAAACGGACTTTGGGTTGTCTTTGCTCACTTTGATTTGAAGCAAAAAATAAAAAATTACGGTGTGATAGATTTCACGTTGTGGCGGTAAGGAGCTTCTGGTATATTTATCTCCCGTCCAGAAGCACTCCATTTCCCTCATTCAACCAATTTCAGGTTAAACATGACGACAAATTACATTTTTGTTACTGGCGGGGTTGTATCCTCTCTAGGTAAAGGTATTGCAGCAGCATCTCTTGCGGCTATTCTAGAAGCTCGTGGTCTTAAAGTGACTATGATGAAGCTTGACCCTTACATCAACGTTGACCCGGGCACAATGAGCCCTACTCAGCACGGTGAAGTGTTCGTTACAGAAGATGGCGCAGAGACTGACCTTGACCTTGGTCACTACGAGCGTTTCATCCGTACCAAGATGACCAAGCGTAACAACTTCACTGCAGGTCGTGTTTATGCCGACGTACTTCGTAAAGAACGTCGTGGTGACTACCTAGGCGCAACTATTCAAGTTATCCCTCATATCACTAACGCAATCAAAGATCGCGTTATTGCAGGTTCTGAAGGCCATGATGTGGCTATCGTTGAAGTTGGCGGTACTGTTGGTGATATCGAATCACTACCATTTATGGAAGCGATTCGTCAGCTAGCTGTTGAGCTAGGCCGTGAGCGCGCAATGTTCATGCACCTAACACTTGTTCCTTACCTAGCGGCAGCGGGCGAAGTGAAAACTAAGCCGACGCAACACTCTGTAAAAGAACTTCTATCTATCGGTATTCAGCCAGACATCCTAGTTTGCCGTAGCGATCGCGTTATTCCTGCGAATGAGCGTAAAAAAATCGCACTGTTCTGTAATGTTCCAGAAAAAGCAGTAATTTCAATGAAGGATGTAGACTCTATCTACAAGATCCCTCAGTTGATTAAATCTCAAGGGCTAGATGACCTTGTGTGTGCTCGCTTTGGTATTACTGCTCCTGAAGCAGACCTTTCTGAATGGGAACAGGTTATCTACGAAGAAGCAAATCCTACTGGTGAAGTAACCATCGGTATGGTTGGTAAATACATTGAATTACCAGATGCATACAAATCTGTGAACGAAGCGCTTAAACACGCTGGCTTGAAAAACCGCCTAAGCGTCACAATTAAGTATGTAGACTCACAAGATATCGAAACAAAAGGCGTTGAACTTCTAGAAGGTTTGGACGCAATCCTAGTACCAGGTGGCTTCGGCGATCGTGGTATTGAAGGCAAGATCCGTGCGGCTCAATATGCACGTGAAAATAACGTGCCTTACCTAGGTATTTGTTTGGGTATGCAAGTTGCACTAATCGAATACGCGCGTAACGTTGCGGGTATGGAAGGTGCACATTCAACAGAATTTAACAAAGAGACTAAGTACCCTGTGGTAGGTTTGATCACAGAGTGGGTAGACGAATCAGGTAGCGTAGAAGAGCGTACTGAAAAGTCTGACCTAGGCGGTACGATGCGTCTTGGTTCACAGCTGTGTCACCTAGAGAAAGGGACTAAAGCTCGTGAACTGTACGGTAGCGCGACGATCCATGAACGTCACCGTCACCGTTACGAAGTGAATAACGTGCTTCGTCCGCAAATCGAAAAAGCAGGCCTAAAAGTATCAGGTCTATCTGCGGACAAGAAGTTAGTGGAAATGATTGAGAACCCAGCTCACCCATGGTTTGTAGCGGCTCAGTTCCACCCAGAATTCACCTCGACTCCTCGCGATGGACATCCATTGTTTGCAGGTTTTGTTAAGGCTGCGGGCCAAAACGCACGCGGCGAATTCGAGAAGTAAAAGGATACGGGCGGCGGCGAAGGTTGTGCTGCTGCCCTTTAAGATTGACATTTATATTTGAAACGAGAGGAAACATTAATGTCTAAGATCGTTAAAGTTCTAGGTCGTGAAATCATCGACTCACGTGGTAACCCAACTGTAGAAGCTGAAGTACACCTAGAAGGCGGTTTCGTAGGTATGGCGGCAGCTCCATCTGGCGCATCTACTGGTTCTCGCGAAGCTCTTGAGCTACGTGACGGTGACAAAGCACGTTTCCTAGGTAAAGGTGTTCTTAAAGCAGTTGAAGCTGTAAACGGCCCAATCGCTGAAGCTCTAGTTGGCAAAGACGCTAAAGACCAAGCTGCAATCGACGCAGTAATGATCGAACTAGACGGCACTGAAAACAAATCTAAATTCGGTGCTAACGCTATCCTAGCTGTTTCTCTAGCAAACGCTAAAGCTGCTGCTGCTGCGAAAGGCATGCCTCTATACGAGCACATCGCTGAGCTAAACGGCACTGCAGGTCAGTTCTCTATGCCTCTACCAATGATGAACATCATCAACGGTGGTGAGCACGCAGACAACAACGTTGACATCCAAGAGTTCATGATCCAACCAGTTGGCGCTAAGACTCTTAAAGAAGGTCTACGTATCGGTGCAGAAGTATTCCACAACCTAGCTAAAGTTCTTAAGTCTAAAGGCTACAGCACTGCAGTTGGTGATGAAGGTGGTTTCGCTCCTAACCTTAAATCTAACGCTGAAGCTCTAGAAGTTATCGCAGAAGCTGTTGCAGCTGCTGGTTACGAACTAGGTAAAGACGTAACTCTAGCTATGGACTGTGCTGCATCTGAGTTCTTCGACAAAGAAGCTGGCATCTACAACATGAAAGGCGAAGGTAAAACTTTCACTTCTGAAGAGTTCAACCACTACCTAGCTGAGCTAGCTAACCAATTCCCAATCGTTTCTATCGAAGACGGTCTAGACGAGTCTGACTGGGATGGCTTCAAGCACCAAACTGAACTACTAGGTGACAAGCTTCAACTAGTAGGTGACGACCTATTCGTTACTAACACTAAGATCCTTGCTGAAGGTATCGAGAAAGGCGTAGCTAACTCTATCCTTATCAAGTTCAACCAAATCGGTTCTCTAACTGAGACTCTAGCTGCAATCAAGATGGCTAAAGACGCAGGTTACACAGCAGTAATCTCTCACCGTTCTGGCGAAACTGAAGATGCAACTATCGCTGATCTAGCGGTAGGTACTGCTGCAGGTCAAATCAAAACTGGTTCTATGAGCCGTTCTGACCGTGTTGCTAAGTACAACCAACTAATCCGTATCGAGGAAGCTCTAGGTGAGCGCGCTCCTTTCAACGGTCTTAAAGAAGTTAAAGGTCAAGCTTAATTCTTCACTGAATTAGCAGCTTAACTTAAAGCTTTTAAAACACCCTGCCTTGGCGGGGTGTTTTTTTATATAACGGAAGCGCTAAGTGAGCGCGCTCCTCCATGTTTCAAGGAAGCGGTCTCAAAGAAGTTAAAGGTCAAGCTTAATTCTTAACTGAATTAGCAGCTTAACTTAAAGCTTTTAAAACACCCTGCTTTGGCGGGGTGTTTTTTTATATAACGGAAGCGCTAAGTCCATGTTTCAAGTAAGCGATCTTAAAGAAGTTAAAGGCCAAGCTTAACTCTTATTGAGTAAAGTTTCGCTAAATAGCTTTTTGAAACCCTCGCTACGGCGGTTTTTTTGTATTTATAGATTTGTATTTTGGGGTCTTACTTTGGTCATGGGTAAGGTTCGCTTCCCATGAGCTTGTTTCATTTTGCTGCTTATTTCTTGTAAGGAGCGTGTGAGTCTCCCTTTCTCCCCTAGAGGCAACCTCGCATTTATGCTATATATGTCACCTTATCTAATTCCTTCCGGTACAGAATGTTAGCAGCGATATGCGAATCTTTGTTATAGCCCTTACGCTACTGTTTGGCTTGCTTCAATACACTCTATGGTTTGGTAAAAACGGAGTGTCTGACTACTACACAGTAAAAGATGAAATTGAAGTTCAGCAACAAGTGAACAGCAAGCTACAAGCTCGCAACAATGAAATGTTCGCTGAGATTGATGACTTAAGGCAAGGTCTTGATGCGATTGAAGAACGTGCGCGTCATGAGCTTGGTTTAGTTAAAGATGGCGAGACTTTCTACCGCATTATAGGTGAGGAAAATCATTAAAATGTTGGATGTGAACTCATCGCATGTCGCAATTGTTCCTGCTGCCGGTGTCGGTAGTCGAATGAAGGCTGACCGCCCTAAGCAATATTTATTGATCGACGGAAAAGCGGTGCTGGAACACACTGTAGAAAAGTTGCTGTCGCACCCACGAATTTCGAAAGTGGTTGTCGCCATTACCGAAGGTGACCCTTATTTCCCTGAGTTAACCATCGCGAACCATCCCGATGTAATTCAAGTCGCGGGTGGTAAAGAGCGCGCTGATTCCGTACTTTCAGGGCTAAACTATGTCAATGAACATCTGGAAAGCGAGTGGGTATTGGTCCACGACGCTGCAAGGCCATGTGTATTAACATCCGACATTGACCGTTTGATTGATATTTGCTGCGCTCACCCAACGGGTGGCATCCTTGCATCTCCAGTGAGAGACACAATGAAGCGAGCGAATGCAGCACAAGATATCGGTCATACGGTAGAGAGAGAAGCATTGTGGCATGCACTGACTCCACAAATGTTTAAAACTCAACAACTGACTCGAGCACTGGCTGACGCATTAGAACAAGGCGTAGCCATCACGGATGAAGCATCGGCTTTAGAGTGGTTGGGCGAAACGCCTGCTTTAGTCCAGGGTAATGCGAACAACATAAAAATTACTCAGCCAGAAGATCTCGCGTTAGCCGAGTTTTATCTGAGCCGTGAGCGCGGCTAAAAAAGAAAGGATAAAAAATGATTCGAATTGGTCACGGTTTTGACGTGCATAAATTTGGTGGTGAAGGCCCGGTCATTATCGGTGGTGTTGCTATCCCTTACGAGCAGGGCTTAGTAGCCCACTCAGATGGTGATGTTGCTCTTCATGCTTTGACTGATGCGCTACTCGGGGCGATTGCTGCGGGTGATATTGGTCGTCACTTCCCGGATACCGACGATAAATGGAAAGGGGCAAATAGCCGCGAATTGTTGAAAGACGTTTATCGTCGTGTCAAAGAGCAAGGCTACCGCCTTGGTAATGCCGATGTCACCATCATGGCACAAGCACCTAAGATGGCACCTCATATTGACGCGATGTGTGCGGCGATTGCGGAAGACCTAGAAACCGATATTAGTAACATTAACGTAAAAGCGACGACGACAGAACGTCTCGGTTTTACTGGACGCAAAGAAGGCATTGCAACGGAAGCCGTGGTGCTTCTGTTCAAGCAATAATTAACCAACTTGCTCCTTAATGCTGTGTAAACAGCGGAAAAACATCATGTCAGATATTTTATCTTCATTGGCTTATCTAACGGGTAAGCCTGTTGCATCGGCAAAAATCAAAGCGCAACCAGAACATTTTCAGGTTCGTGAGGATTTAGGTTTTGCTTTTACGGGCGAAGGCGAGCACCTAATGGTGCGTATTCGAAAAACTGGAGAAAATACCAGTTTTGTTGCGAATGAGTTGGCGAAAGCTTGTGGCGTAAAGTCGAAAGACGTGAGCTGGGCAGGCCTTAAAGACCGCCATGCGGTGACGGAACAGTGGCTGAGTGTCCATTTACCGAAAGGGGAAACGCCGGGTTTCTCGGCATTCCTAGCTCAATATCCGAGTATTGAAATCTTAGCGACTGATCGACACAACAAAAAACTGCGTCCTGGAGACTTAATAGGGAACGAGTTTGTTGTCACTTTGTCTGAAGTGACTGACGTTGAAGATGTAGAGCAACGCCTTGAAAAAGTGAAACAAGTTGGTGTGCCAAACTACTTTGGTAGTCAGCGTTTTGGCAATGATGGCAACAACCTTGAAGAAGCACGTCGATGGGGACGCGAAAACGTTCGTACCCGTAATCAAAATAAGCGCAGCATGTATTTATCAGCGGCGCGTTCGTGGATCTTCAACCGTATCGTTTCTGCTCGTCTAGAAAGTGGTGTGTTTGATAAATTTATCGATGGTGATATTGCACAGACAAGTTCTGGCACTCAGTTGGTTGATGCAAGCAATATCGCAGATCTACAAGCACAATTTGCTGCAGGTGAAGTGGCAATTACCGCTGCGCTTGCTGGCGATAATGCACTGCCTACTCAAGCTGAGGCCTTGGCATTAGAGCAACCGTTTTTAGACGAAGAGCCTGATCTCATGGCGCTAATTCGTGGTAATCGAATGCGTCACGACCGTCGCGATATTGCGCTGAAGCCAAAAGATTTAGCTTGGACGGTTGAAGGTAACAACATTACGCTGACTTTCTCACTGGATGCAGGATCTTTTGCAACCTCTATTGTTCGTGAGTTAGTTAATGAGGTTGAAGTAGAAAGAGAATACTAATGGAACAGGATTCACTAAACGCGAAGCCCCTAAGAGTCTTAATCAGCAACGACGATGGCGTACATGCCCAAGGGATTCATGCACTTGCTGATGAGTTGCGAGATATCGCTGAAGTGACCATTGTCGCACCCGACCGAAATCGTTCAGGTGCTTCGAATTCACTGACACTAGAGCAACCATTGCGCGTAACTGAAATTGCCCCAAATATCTATTCAGTGCAAGGCACGCCTACAGATTGTGTACATTTCGCGCTGAATGAGCTGATGAAAGATGATTTGCCCGATCTTGTTTTATCAGGCATCAACCATGGTGCAAATTTGGGTGATGATGTTCTTTACTCAGGAACGGTAGCAGCAGCAATGGAAGGGCATTTCCTTGGTGTTCAGTCAGTTGCTTTTTCGCTGGTGGGTAAGCGTCATTTCGAATCTGCCGCAAAAATTGCACGTCAAATTGTGCAACAGCATTTAGCGTCTCCGATTCCAACGAATCGGTTATTGAACGTAAACGTGCCTGACTTACCAGCAGAAAACCTGGGCGAAATCGAAGTCACGCGTTTAGGTGCGCGTCATCACGCAGAGAATATGATTAAGCAGAAAGATCCGAGAGGTCATGATATTTATTGGCTAGGGCCTCCAGGAAAAGAGCAAGATGCGGGGGAGGGCACCGACTTTTATGCGATTGAACATGGTCGAGTTTCAATGACGCCTCTGCAAGTTGATCTCACTGCTCATGAGTCGCTGCGTGCAATGGATAGTTGGTTAAAGGAAGAGAAGTAATGAGTAACCCACATGCTGACAGGTTGATAGCGTTTCTTATCTCCAGTGGCATCAAAGACCAAAGAGTTCTGGATGCTATCCAACGCTTACCACGAGAAAGCTTTGTCTCTCAAGCGATGATGCACCAAGCCTACGATAACAATGCGTTACCGATTGGTCAGGGACAAACTATTTCTCAACCTTATATTGTTGCTCGTATGACCGAGTTACTCGAACTAGAGCCAACGAGTCACGTACTGGAAATCGGAACGGGTTCCGGTTATCAAACCGCAGTACTGGCGAAAATTGTTGACCATGTATACTCCGTTGAGCGAATTAAATCGTTGCAATGGGAAGCAAAACGCCGTCTGAAACAATTGGATATCTACAATGTTTCAACCAAGCATGCTGATGGGTGGCAAGGCTGGGAAGCTCGTGGTCCTTTCGATGCCATCATTGTTACTGCAGCTGCAGAAGTGATCCCCCAAGCACTTCTCGCACAATTAAAAGATGGCGGTAAGATGGTGATTCCTGTTGGAGATAAGGAGCAACAGTTACTAAAAATTGAACGTAAGGGAGATGAATATCTCTCTACTGTTGTGGAAATGGTTCGATTTGTACCTCTGGTTGCGGGTGATTTAGCTTAAGGGTTAGGGATAGGTGAGTAAGTTATTACGTCATATTGGTATTAGCTTTGTGTTTGCTGCAGGACTAGTTGGTTGTGCAGCGCATTCTCCTGCACCTGTCTCTAGCTTAAAGAAAGACTATTCAAGCCTTGAAAGAGGAAGTTACAGAGGGAGTTATTATGAGGTAAAAAAAGGCGATACACTTTACTTCATAGCTTATGTCACAGATAAAGATGTAAATGATCTTGTCCGTTACAATGAGTTAACTCAGCCTTACACCATCTACCCTGGACAGAGGCTAAAACTTTGGGCTCCGAAATATGTCGCCCCTAAATATGGCCAAAAAGTTGAACCCGTTGTGGTTCCTGTTGTTACGACGCCACCAGCCCCAGTGACGAAAACATCAACAGCCTCTAAACCGAAAACTTCAAGTAAAAACTCTAGTCAAAAACCTACAGAGACTAAGCCTAAAGTCGTACAAAAACAGCCTCCAAAGAAGGTTGAACAATCGAAAACAAAGGAGTATGTTGGTTCAAAAGATAACCAAAAAGTGAAGCAAAAATCGCCAGTTACCACGGCGAAGAGTGATAAAGTTTCTAAGTGGTTGTGGCCAACAAAAGGGAGAGTAATCAAGAGCTTTTCGGCGGGAGAACAGGGAAATAAAGGTATCGACATCGCAGGACAGCGTGGTCAACCTATCGTTTCAACCGCAGCCGGCACCGTTGTTTATTCAGGCAATGCGCTACGAGGTTATGGTAACTTAATTATAGTAAAGCATAACGACAATTATTTAAGCGCCTATGCACATAATGACAAACTGCTGGTATCAGAAGGACAAAGTGTAAAAAGCGGACAGAAAATCGCCACCATGGGTAGTTCAGGTGCAAAATCAGTCAAGCTACACTTTGAAATTCGCTATCAAGGTAAATCGGTGAATCCAAAACGCTATTTGCCTTAAAACTTTGAAAAACAACTTGCGACATCATTTAGCGACATATTGAGTTGTCATGTCTTGCTAACTCGCCAGGGGGAGGCGTTATGAGTATCAGCAACACAGTAACCAAAGTTGAAGAGTTTGCATTTGACAATGCGTCAGTGAAGACCATTGATAACGAACTCGAAAAATCATCATCCACAGAAAGCAAAACGGCTGCGCGTGAAGAATTTGACGCGAGCAGTAAAAGCTTAGACGCAACTCAGTTGTATCTAGGTGAAATTGGCTTCTCACCTCTACTTACTGCCGAAGAAGAAGTGCTTTATGCTCGACGAGCTCTGCGTGGCGACGAAGCGGCACGTAAACGTATGATCGAAAGTAACCTACGTTTGGTGGTCAAGATCTCTCGTCGATACAGTAATCGCGGCCTAGCACTACTCGATCTGATTGAAGAAGGTAACCTTGGTTTGATCCGTGCGGTCGAGAAGTTCGATCCAGAGCGTGGTTTCCGCTTCTCTACTTATGCGACTTGGTGGATCCGACAAACGATCGAACGTGCGTTGATGAACCAAACTCGTACGATCCGTCTACCTATTCATGTCGTGAAAGAGCTGAACATTTATCTGCGTACTGCGCGTGAACTTTCTCAGAAGCTCGATCACGAACCTACCGCAGAAGAAATTGCTGCTCAGTTAGATATTCCAGTCGAAGATGTAAGCAAAATGCTACGCCTTAACGAGCGTATTAGCTCTGTCGACACGCCAATCGGTGGTGACGGTGAAAAAGCGCTGTTGGATATTATTCCCGACGCAAACAACTCCGATCCAGAAGTCTCGACTCAAGATGACGATATTAAATCATCGCTGATTCATTGGTTAGAAGAGTTGAATCCAAAACAGAAAGAAGTACTTGCACGACGTTTTGGTCTTCTAGGCTATGAGCCTTCGACGCTTGAAGAAGTTGGTCGAGAGATTGGTTTGACACGTGAGCGCGTACGTCAAATCCAAGTAGAAGGTTTACGTCGTCTTCGTGAGGTTTTAATCAAGCAAGGTTTGAATATGGAAAACTTATTTAACGTCGAAGATGATTAAATAATCCGTATTTCACTAGATACGCAAAAGGCTATGGGGAACCATAGCCTTTTTTCTTTGCGCTCACTTACGTGAATCGATTTAAAGCATCTTCTTCAAACGATACAACTCTTCAAGTGCTTGGCGTGGAGTCAAATCATCAGGATCAATACCAGATAAGGCTTGTTCGATCTCGCTAGGTTCTGGAATTAGACTCAATTGGTTAGCCACATCTACCGCACTTGGACGTGGTGCGTCACTGTTTTGCCCTAGTTGCTCTAGCTGAGATAGCTTGTTACGCGCATTTTTGATAACCGTTTTTGGTACACCTGCTAAGCCCGCAACAGCTAGGCCGTAAGACTTACTTGCCGCACCTTCTTGAACTGCGTGCATAAAGGCAATGCTGTCTCCATGCTCTACCGCATCCAAGTGAACGTTCGCTAAGTTTGGCAGTTGGTTTGGCAACTCTGTCAATTCGAAGTAGTGAGTTGCAAATAGTGTCATCGCACCAATTTGTGTTGCGAGCCATTCCGCACTTGCCCAAGCTAAAGATAGGCCATCGTAAGTACTGGTACCGCGACCGATTTCATCCATTAGCACTAAACTGTTTTTAGTTGCATTGTGCAGAATATTAGCGGTTTCCGTCATTTCTACCATGAAGGTCGAACGACCAGATGCAAGATCATCTGACGCTCCAATACGAGTAAATATACGATCTAAAGAACCAATTTGTGCAGATTCTGCAGGTACATAAGAGCCGATATGTGCCATCAATGCAATCAGCGCAGTTTGACGCATGTAAGTGGATTTACCACCCATGTTTGGACCGGTGATGATCAACATCTTACGAGCTGGGTTAAGCTCTATTGGGTTAGCAATGAACGGTTCTTTTGTTACTTGCTCTACGACTGGGTGACGACCCGCTTGAATGTGAATGCCAGCGTCTTTCACAAGCGTTGGTCGGCAGTAATCCAACGAGTCTGCACGCTCTGCTAGGTTTTGTAGTACATCGAGTTGAGACAGAGCAGAAGCTAAATTCTGCAGCTTCTCCAAGTTTGGCATCAATAGATCAAACAGTTCTTCCCACAGCTGCTTTTCAAGTGCCAGCGCTTTCGATTTCGAGTTAAGTACTTTGTCTTCGTGCTCTTTGAGCTCTGGGATGATATAACGTTCGGCATTTTTTAGTGTTTGGCGACGTACATAGTGCGGTGGAACCAAATGGCTCTGGCCACGGCTCACTTGAATAAAGAAGCCATGTACGTTGTTGTAGCCGACTTTAAGCGTATCGATGCCGTGTCGTTCACGCTCATCTCGCTCAAGCTGCTCAAGGTATTCTGTTGCACCGTCTGCTAATTTGCGCCATTCATCGAGCTCGGCATTATAGCCTTCAGCGATCACGCCACCATCACGAATAACAACTGGCGGATTTTCTTTAATCGCACGCTCTAACAGATCACATACTTCGTCTATCGGAGCTGCGTATTGCGCCAGTTTTGCTAGATATGGATGGGTCAAAGAAGCGGTGACAGATTCTAGCTCTGGTAGCTGCTGCATGGCATTGCGAAGTCTAGCCATATCGCGAGGGCGAGCAGAGCGTAGTGCAAGGCGTGCTAAGATACGTTCAATATCACCAATTTGTTTTAACGTTGGTTGAAGATCGGCAAACAGCGCTTGTTCTTTAATCTCACCAATCGCATCAAGACGATTGTTTAACGTTTCAATGCAACGCATAGGCTGATGTAACCAACGCTTCAGCATTCGGCTGCCCATCGGCGTCGCACAATGGTCGAGTACCGCAGCGAGTGTGTTATCGGTTCCGCCTGCTAGATTTTGAGTAATTTCCAGGTTGCGTCGGGTAGCGGCATCAAGGATGACGGATTGGTCCTGATGATCAAACGTTAAAGAGCGAATATGAGGCAAAGCAGTACGTTGTGTATCTTTCACATACTGGATCAAACAACCAGCAGCACATAACCCTAAGGACGCATGTTCTACGCCAAAACCAACCAGATCTTTAGTACCAAACTGTTGATTGAGTTGTTGCTTAGCCGTATCAAGCTCAAACTCCCATACTGGGCGACGACGGTTACCGTTGCGGCTTGCCATTAAATGTACAGGTTCAAAATCTTCTGGGAATAGTAGCTCACGTGGTGCGGTACGCTGAAGCTCGGCTGTCATCGCTTCTTCGGTTTCTGGTTCTGTCAGTTGGAAGCGACCAGAAGTGACATCCAGCGTCGCATAACCGAACTTACCGTTGTGATGGTAAATGGCTGCGATTAAGTTATCGACACGCTCAGAAAGCAGTGCTTCATCCGTCACAGTACCTGGTGTCACGATACGTACAACTTTACGTTCTACCGGACCTTTGCTGGTGGCTGGATCGCCAATTTGTTCGCAGATTGCGACTGATTCACCAAGCTGAACAAGTTTTGCTAGATAGCCTTCTACTGCGTGAAATGGCACTCCCGCCATAGGAATAGGCTCTCCAGCTGACGAACCGCGCTTAGTTAGCGAAATATCAAGCAGTTGGGACGCTCGCTTTGCATCATCGTAAAAGAGTTCGTAGAAATCGCCCATGCGGTAGAACAGCAAAATCTCAGGGTTCTCAGCTTTTAGCTTGAGGTATTGCTGCATCATCGGAGTGTGTTTTTGTTCAGCTTTCACAGGTAAGTTCTTTTGTTTATTTCCGTAGCGGCTTAGGATACGTGAATCCCTATCAAGTAAAAAGAGACAAAGGGCATTTTGGCTATGGAAAAAACAACAAAATTGAGCGCAGATTTAGGCGCATTATTGGCTAAACAAGGGCATGTTTTAACGACGGCAGAATCATGCACGGGTGGTGGTGTAGCAACCGCCATTACTGATATTGCAGGTAGCTCAGGTTGGTTAGATAGAGCTTTTGTCACTTACAGCAACGAAGCCAAAATGGAAATGCTGGGTGTGAGAGTGGAAACCTTAGAGCAACATGGTGCCGTGAGTGAGCCCGTTGTGATTGAAATGGTGCAAGGTGCGCTTCAACACTCGAATGCCACTATTGGGGTTTCCATCAGTGGTGTTGCTGGACCGGGGGGAGGCAGTGATGAAAAGCCGGTTGGAACCGTCTGCTTTGCTTTTGCGGATGAGCACGACTGGCTCTTTGTTGAGACCATGCATTTTTCTGGTGACAGGGCGAAAGTTCGTCAACAAGCGGTGATGCATGCATTGACTCGATTGCATCAACATTTAATTTAGAATTTCTTGCACTGTCTTAGCCCAGAATTGATAAGGGCTAGAGCAA
>NZ_WXWT01000119.1:0-7540 GCF_009904725.1 Vibrio sp. V43_P6S15P86 | reverse complement strand
GGTATAGACACTGTATGAATCAACAGTATAATAACTTTCATTGCTGAGCAGGTTAGCTGCTTAAGAAAAATGAATTACTATTCGTCGCCCAAAGAAGATGAATAAATCGGAGAAAGTAATGGACGAGAACAAACAGAAAGCGCTCGCCGCTGCGCTAGGTCAAATTGAAAAGCAATTCGGTAAAGGCTCTATCATGCGCCTTGGTGATAACCGAGCAATGGACGTAGAAACGATCTCAACAGGCTCTCTTTCTCTTGATATCGCTTTGGGTGCAGGTGGTCTGCCAATGGGTCGTATCGTAGAAGTCTACGGTCCAGAATCTTCAGGTAAAACAACACTAACGCTTGAGCTTATCGCTGCTGCGCAACGTGAAGGTAAAACTTGTGCGTTTATCGATGCAGAGCACGCTCTGGATCCTGTCTACGCGAAGAAACTTGGTGTTGATATCGATGCGCTCTTGGTTTCTCAGCCAGACACTGGTGAGCAAGCACTAGAGATTTGTGATGCACTAGCTCGCTCTGGCGCTATCGACGTAATGGTTGTTGACTCAGTTGCGGCGCTAACACCAAAAGCAGAAATTGAAGGCGAAATGGGCGACAGCCACATGGGTCTCCAAGCACGTATGCTTTCTCAAGCGATGCGTAAGCTAACAGGTAACCTAAAACAGTCTAACTGTATGTGTATCTTCATCAACCAAATCCGTATGAAGATTGGTGTTATGTTCGGTAACCCAGAAACGACCACGGGTGGTAACGCACTTAAATTCTACGCTTCTGTTCGTCTTGATATTCGTCGTACTGGCGCAATCAAAGAAGGTGACGAAGTCGTTGGTAACGAAACGCGCATCAAAGTAGTTAAGAACAAGATTGCTGCGCCGTTTAAAGAAGCCAATACGCAAATCATGTACGGCCAAGGCTTTAACCGCGAAGGTGAACTAGTAGATCTAGGCGTGAAGCACAAACTGGTTGAAAAAGCTGGTGCTTGGTACAGCTACCAAGGCGATAAGATTGGTCAAGGTAAAGCGAACGCGTGCAACTACCTACGTGAGCATCCTGAAGTGGCTAAAACCATCGATACTAAATTGCGTGAAATGTTGTTAGCGCCAGCCCTTGCAGAAGCTCCTGAAGCAGGCGAGGCGCCTGAGCAAGCTGAAGAGTTTTAATCCCTTCACAGATTAAAAAGTGATAAAGCCCTGCAATGCGGGGCTTTGTTGTATCTATTGACATCAAAAATCGAATCATCACAAAGGCCATTGAGAGTCTGTACAGCAAAAATACCTTTAGGATCACCATGTACCAAAAGCGCCAGACACCAACATTATCGAGCAAAGAGGCGGCTATCCAACTGCTTAGCCGTCGCGATCATGGTCAGTATGAGCTGTACCAAAAACTGTCGATGAAAGGCTATGAAGCATCAGACATCGAAATCGCGATTAATTTTTGCTTAGACCATAACTATTTAGATGATTTACGTTATGCGAAGAGCCAAATTCGGCAGCATGTATACAAAGGACATGGAGAGCGTCGAATTCGCCAAGAGTTAAACCAGAAACGTGTTGCGGAATCGGTGATTGAGCAAGCCATGGCTGAAGAACCGCAAGACTGGTTTGAACTTGCTAAGCAGGCGGCAGAAAAGAAATTCAAAGGCGTCAAAGCCAAGGACCAAAAAGAATACGCAAAACAAGTCCGTTTTCTACAATACCGAGGCTACAGTTTCGACCAAATTAGCTATGCGCTTGCCTTTGAAGACCAAGATTAGCGTTGATCCAATTGCGCTGATTTTTGTTTTGCTTCAAATTTTTTCTTCTACTCCCTCTTTTCCTCAAGAAAACTAGTCTCAGCTGTTTGCATGATCTACAATACGGCAAAATTCTAACTCGACTATTTTCAGGAAGAGCTGCATGTACATGAGCACTGACGAGGTTCGTAACGCGTTCCTCAAGTTCTTTGAAAGCAAAGGACACCAAATCGTAGAAAGTTCATCGTTAGTTCCACATAACGACCCAACCCTGCTGTTCACAAACGCAGGTATGAACCAATTTAAAGATTGTTTCTTAGGCTTAGAAAAACGAGCCTATACTCGAGCGACTACGGCTCAGCGTTGTGTACGTGCTGGTGGTAAACACAACGACCTGGAAAATGTTGGCTTTACCGCTCGTCACCACACATTCTTTGAAATGCTAGGCAACTTCAGCTTTGGCGACTACTTCAAAGAAGATGCGATTTCATTTGCTTGGGAATTCCTAACCGAAGTTCTTAAACTGCCTGCGGATCGTCTATTGGTAACCGTTTACGAAACCGATGACGAAGCATTCGACATCTGGAACAAAAAAGTTGGCGTGCCTGCTGATCGTATCGTGCGCATTGGTGACAAAGAAGGTGGCAAGCCTTACGAGTCTGATAACTTCTGGCAAATGGGCGACACTGGTCCTTGTGGTCCATGTACTGAAATCTTCTACGATCACGGTGAACACATCTGGGGTGGTCGTCCTGGCACGCCTGAAGAAGATGGTGACCGTTTCATCGAGATCTGGAACAACGTATTCATGCAGTTCAACCGTCACGCAGACGGCACTATGGAACCGCTACCAAAACCATCGGTAGATACTGGTATGGGTATCGAGCGTATCTCTGCAATCATGCAAGGCGTTCACTCAAACTACGAAATCGATGTATTCCAAACTCTTATCAAAGCAGCGGCTGAAGTCATTGGTTATGAAGATCTATCGAACCAATCGCTACGCGTTATTGCTGACCACATCCGTTCATGTTCATTCTTGATTGTTGATGGTGTGATGCCTTCAAACGAAGGTCGTGGTTACGTACTACGTCGTATCATTCGTCGTGCCGTACGTCATGGTAACAAGCTAGGTGCACAAGGTGCATTCTTCTATAAGCTTGTTGGCGTATTAGCAGAAGTAATGGGTACAGCAGGCGAAGAGCTGAAGCGTCAACAAGCAGTGGTTGAAAAAGTACTGCGTATCGAAGAAGAAAACTTCGGTCGTACACTTGAGCGCGGTATGGTAATTCTTAACGAAGCATTAGATAACCTAGATGGCAAAGTGCTAGACGGAGAAACGGTATTCAAGCTTTACGATACTTACGGCTTCCCAGCAGACCTCACTAACGACGTTGCACGTGAGCGTGAGTTCGCGATCGACGAAGAGGGTTTCGAAAAAGCGATGGAAGAGCAGCGTCAACGTGCGCGTGAAGCTGGTCAATTCGGTACAGATTATAACGCAGCAATCAAAGTTGATACGCAAACAGAATTCTGTGGTTACACAGGTACTAAAGGCTCTAGCTCTGTAGCCGCGATGTTTGTTGAAGGTAACGAAGTAGATTCGCTATCTGCGGGCGACAAAGCCATCATCGTACTTGGTGAAACGCCATTCTACGCAGAGTCAGGCGGTCAGTGTGGTGACGCTGGTGAAATCCGTACTGAGTCTGGTGTATTCCGCGTTGAAGACACTCAAAAACTCGGTAACGCAATCGCACACCACGGTGTAATGGCAGAAGGCGTGCTAGCGAAAGGTGACGAAGTGGCAACCATCGTTGACGCAGAGCGTCGCGCAGCTATCTCTCTTAACCACTCAGCGACGCACTTGCTACACGCAGCACTACGCCAAGTTCTTGGTGAGCACGTAACGCAGAAAGGCTCATTGGTGAAGGCAGACAACCTACGTTTCGACTTCTCGCATCTAGAAGCCGTAACCGCAGCAGAGTTGAAAGAAGTTGAGCGCCTAGTTAACGCGCAAATCCGTCGTAACCACACGATTGAAACCAACGTGATGGATATTGAGTCTGCTAAGAAGAAAGGCGCAATGGCATTGTTTGGTGAGAAGTACGATGACGAAGTTCGCGTGCTATCTATGGGCGATTTCTCTACTGAGCTTTGTGGTGGTATTCACGCATCAAGCACGGGTGATATTGGTCTATTCAAAATTACATCAGAAAGCGGTATTGCAGCCGGTATTCGTCGTATTGAAGCGGTAACAGGCGAGGCGGCATTAGACGCTATTGAAGCTCAAAACGCGAAGTACGAAGAGAAACTGGCAGAGTCTGCACAGAAAGCAAAAGCACTAGAAAAAGAAGTGCAGAAGCTAAAAGATAAGATGGCAGCCGCAGAAAGCGCTAACATCATGGGCAAAGCGGTTGAAGTAAATGGCACAAAAGTTCTAGTTGCGGCCCTTGAAGGTGCTGATAGCAAGAACCTACGTACCATGGTTGATGACATCAAGAATCAAATGGGTTCTGGTGTTGTACTGCTTGCAAACGTAACGGGTGACAAGGTTGGCTTGATTGCTGGTGTGACTAAAGATCTCACTGGTAAAGTAAAAGCAGGTGATCTGGTTAAAATGGTTGCAGAGCAAGTCGGTGGTAAGGGCGGTGGTCGTCCAGACATGGCTCAAGCCGGTGGTACTGATGTTTCAGCACTACCAGAGGCAATTAAAACAGTTCAGCCTTGGCTAGAAGAGCGTTTATAAGCTCTTAACTAATAAAATTACGCTCAATCAAGTTTCTTTGATTGAGCGTAATTTTTTTTAGCAACCAAGTGGTTTAATTGACCAAAAGTTAACCGAGTCATTTAAGCTGCTTGGTTTTTGTTGTAACTACTGCTTATATAATTTTTCTCAAAGGAAATATTTAAGATGTAAGCAGTTCTAAAGAGACTTCGGTCTTGGGAAGGTGAAGACTGGTGAAAAAGCCCCTTATCGTGCAAAAGTTTGGCGGAACCTCTGTGGGTTCAATTGAAAGAATCCACCAAGTCGCTGAACACATCATTAAGGCGAAAAATGATGGCAATCAAGTTGTTGTTGTCGTGTCTGCAATGTCAGGCGAAACAAACAGACTGATGGATCTCGCTAAACAGATAGATAGCGTACCTACAGCTCGAGAACTTGATGTTTTGCTCTCTGCTGGTGAGCAAGTGTCAATGGCACTGTTAGCCATGACTTTGAATAAAATGGGTCATGCTGCGCGCTCGCTTACCGGAGCACAGGCGAATATTGTGACGGATAATCAACACAATGACGCAACGATTAAACACATTGACACCACGACAATTATGGGATTGCTTGAGCAAGACCAAATCGTGATTGTTGCGGGCTTTCAAGGTGTGAATGAGAACGGGGATATCACCACATTAGGTCGAGGTGGCTCAGATACGAGCGCTGTGGCACTGGCGGGCGCATTGCGCGCTAACGAGTGTCAAATCTTTACCGACGTTGATGGTATTTATACTTGTGACCCACGTGTAGTGAAAAATGCGCGCAAATTGGCGGTTATCGATTTTCCTTCAATGGAAGCGATGGCAAGCCGAGGCGCAAAAGTATTACATTTACCTTCAGTGCAATTTGCATGGAAGAATAATGTACCACTACGCGTGCTTTCGACATTTGATGTTAATGAAGGCAGTTTGGTAAAGGGGGAGTCAGGCAATCAAGCCGTCTCTGGTATAGCCATTCAACGTGACCTTGCCATTATCGAAGTCGATAAAGAACATTTATCTAGTGCTACAAAACAATGTCAGATGCTGGGTATAGACATTTGGAATGTGATCGAGGAAGCAGAACGGGCAGGTATCATGATAAAACAAGATGCATGTGCCAAGTTCGATCTGGTGTTCAGCGACAAAATCCGTAATAGTGAAGTAGTAAGCCTGTTGACCGCAGTGGGGCTTGAAGCCAATGGAATGGTAGAGCACGCATGCGATTTGTTGGCAAAGCGAGATATTGAGATCAATTTCAGCGCAACGAATGCACTCACTATGATGCTAGTTTTAGCACCCGAATGTGTGGATACAGCAGCAAACATTCTGCATGATGCTTACATTACGTCTAGTGAAGCATTAAACATTCAACAAAAACATGCCTTTTTAGGCTGATTTTCGCTAACAAGGTAGTTTACGAAAATATAACTTTTGTTGGATAATAGCTTTGTAGCAAGAAAATTTAGAGATTACTCAAGGAGCAAAGAATGCTAATTTTGACTCGCCGCGTAGGCGAAACACTGATGATTGGTGATGAAGTGACTGTAACTGTACTAGGTGTGAAAGGTAACCAAGTACGTATCGGCGTTAACGCTCCGAAAGAGGTTTCAGTTCACCGTGAAGAAATCTACATGCGCATTCAAGCTGAAAAAGGCAATGGCAACGTTGCTTCAGGTAACTACTAAGTCGCTCCTGTTTACAGAGCTTAGTTTGAATGAAAAAGGCTAACCGAAGGGTTGGCCTTTTTAGTCTTTAATGTTTTTGAAGATTTGCGGAAACCATTGTGTTGAGTGTGGCTGTGAATCCGTCAATATTGTTGAATCGAACACTAGGAAGTTGTTTGAAAATAAATGTCTTTTTTTCAGAGAAGACTCTCTTTTTTTCATCATAATAGAGTGGTAAAGTTCGTTTAATAGTCACTTTGATTAAATCAGCAACGGTTAAGTCAGTTTCGTGGATTTTTTCAAAGAAAATGTTTGACATATTTTCGGTAAAACGTAATATGTGCCTCCGCAAGACGGTGAGGTGGCCGAGAGGCTGAAGGCGCTCCCCTGCTAAGGGAGTATACGGTTTATCCCGTATCGAGGGTTCGAATCCCTCCCTCACCGCCATTCTTGCAACGTTGAGAAATCAACAAAAAAGTGCGTCCTTAGCTCAGCTGGATAGAGTACCTGGCTACGAACCAGGCGGTCGGAGGTTCGAATCCTCCAGGACGCGCCATATCTCTTCTGAGATATAACAATGAAAACGGTGAGGTGGCCGAGAGGCTGAAGGCGCTCCCCTGCTAAGGGAGTATACGGTTTATCCCGTATCGAGGGTTCGAATCCCTCCTTCACCGCCATTCATTGACTGGCCCGATGGCCTTTTTTTTGTTTCGTAAGAAATGAATGTGATTTGCTTCACAACTTCCTAGCAAGAAGATCTGCGCGTCCTTAGCTCAGCTGGATAGAGTACCTGGCTACGAACCAGGCGGTCGGAGGTTCGAATCCTCCAGGACGCGCCACTATTTAATAATTCGTTTGATAAACGGGTTATACAAAGTAAAATAAGATTATTGCGCGTCCTTAGCTCAGCTGGATAGAGTACCTGGCTACGAACCAGGCGGTCGGAGGTTCGAATCCTCCAGGACGCGCCACTTATTAAAGGGTATTGCCCTGATATTGACGAAAGTTGATGTCGAAAACTGCGCGTCCTTAGCTCAGCTGGATAGAGTACCTGGCTACGAACCAGGCGGTCGGAGGTTCGAATCCTCCAGGACGCGCCACTTATTAAAGGGTAATGCCCTGATGTTGACGAAAGTTGATATCAAAAACTGCGCGTCCTTAGCTCAGCTGGATAGAGTACCTGGCTACGAACCAGGCGGTCGGAGGTTCGAATCCTCCAGGACGCGCCACTTATTAAAGGGTAATGCCCTGATGTTGACGAAAGTTGATATCAAAAACTGCGCGTCCTTAGCTCAGCTGGATAGAGTACCTGGCTACGAACCAGGCGGTCGGAGGTTCGAATCCTCCAGGACGCGCCACTTATTAAAGGGTAATGCCCTGATGTTGAC
>NZ_WXWT01000393.1:0-14316 GCF_009904725.1 Vibrio sp. V43_P6S15P86 | reverse complement strand
CGACTTTCCTCCATTTCTCTAGATAATGAAAAACTGGATTTCAACCAGAGTGCTGGCGTGTTTGTAGAAGAGTATGGAGAGCGTGATAATAAAGTATTTTTCGTGCTTGATTACTTTTATCTACATGGGGGAGGAAGCGTTCTTGTGGATTGTGAAGTCTCACTCGAAAAAGAGAAGATCTTACCCCCAGAATGTAGAGTGAAGGTAAACTGAGAAATCGGCCGAGTTGCTTTGCTTACAAGCTTATCTTACTAAACCTTAATCCAGATTAAAGTTTTGCCACCCACGAGGCATTAAGGTGCGCCTGTAGTTTGCAGGTCTCACGGGTTCAGAGAAGGAACAGCCATACGTTGTGTATCGCTGTTCCTTTTTTGTTCTTGGTTACTTGGGAAAAGATAGAACCATAAAGACAACATTAAGAGGACTGGTTTTGAGCATTTTGTTTTCCGAAGCCCGCATTGGCAACATGACCCTAAAGAACCGTTTTGTGCGCAGCGCAACGTGGGAGAACATGGCGACCGAAGATGGCCACATGACGGCAAAGCTTTACGATATTTACGAAACGCTTGCGAAAGGGGAAGTTGGGCTTATTGTCACGGGTTATGCCAATATCGTGGAAGAAGAGAAACCCAACGCTGGGATGATGGGGATCTACAACGACTCTTTTATTGAAGAATACAAAAAGCTAACAGAGCTAGTACATCAACAAGATTCTAAAATCGTGATGCAAATTGCTTACGGTGGCACCAAAACCACCTACAACATCGGTGAGCGTGTCATCTTCGCTCCGAGTGACGTGCCTGAGCGTGGCACGAATACGCAAGGCAAAGCGATGACTAAGGACGAGATCGATTACATCGTAAAGGCATTCGCATTGGCGAGTAAACGTGCTCAAGACGCTGGTTTTGACGGCGTAGAGATACATGCGGCACACACTTACTTAATTAACCAGTTTTTAAGCCCGTACTATAATCGTCGCGAAGACGAATACGGTGGTAGCTTAGAAAATCGCATGCGTTTCCTTTTAGAAATTTTTTCTGAAACCAGAAAGCTGGTTGGGAATACTTTCCCAATCCTTGTGAAGCTTACCGCGACAGAATTCTTTGACGGCGGTTTAACGTTCGATGAAACTCGCGTCGTTTGTAAGAAACTCGAAGAAGTGGGCGTTGATGCGATCATCGTGTCTGGCAATATTCACGGCAAAGCAAACGAGCTTGTTGGTGAAACGTTCGATGGTTATACACTACAAGAAGAAGGTTACTTTCACGAATATGGGCACGTGATCAGTCAGGACGTTAACATACCGGTGATTACTGTCGGCGGATTGAGTGACATTGATGCGATTGAGAAAATTGCAGAAAACACAGATATCCAATTTTTCGCTGTGTCACGTCCTTTATTGGCTGAGCCTCAGTTAATAAAGCGCTGGAAAGAGGGTAACCGAGCGCCAGTGGATTGCGAGCGTTGCTCAAAATGCCGAACCAAACGTGGTAACTTTTGCGTGGTGTATAAGAACCGAAATCGTCGTAAAAAATAGAACGAAGCGATACACAAATACAAATTAGCCTCCACTCTGAATATGGAGGCTTTTAATTGTCCGCATGTTAATCGAACCTTTATTTATCTTCTTTTTGGTAGTTTAAATAATGCACACAAAGATCATGAAACGCTTTTGCTTGAGGCGAGATCGTGCGGTCAGTCAACGTAAAGATACCAATTTGCCTTTCAAGCGGTGGATCGATAAGCGGGATCCAAACCAAGCGCGTTTCATTGGTTGGGAAAGCAAGCTTCGGTAGGGTCGTGACACCAATCCCAAGCTCTAAGACAGAAAACAGCGAAGTGATATTCTCGACCGAATAGAGCGCTTGCTCACTCAGTGCTCTGGCTGGAGTTGGATCGAGAAGCGTACAGGTGCCGTTGCGAATGAAAGGTTGTTCGAGCAAAGTTTGCCACTCGATTCCCTCTGTTTGATTGGCAATAGGGTTATCTTTTAAACACACCACGCCAATGGGGTCGGACAACAGCGGTGTAAAGTCAATGCCGCCCTCATCAAGGTGAGAGGGGTTACCGAGCGCCAAGTCGACTTCACCGGAGAGTAAGCGAGCCTCGACGCCAGCGGCATTATCGTCTATCAAGCTTACTTCTACATTTGGATACTGTTCGCAAAAGGCGCCCAACACGCTAGGAATGAGCTTCGCTGCAACAGAAGGAACGCTCGCAATTCGCACTCTCCCTTGCTGTCCGGCAGCGGCTGCTTTGAGATCGTTGTCTAGTGCACTGTAGATATTGAGAAACTGAACCACTTTGGGCAGACAAATTTCACCAAACGGGGTCAATTTGGTTTTGTTTCCGGGTTCAAACAGCGTTTGCCCTAGAATTTTTTCAAGCTCTTTTATCGATGTTGACAGTGCCGCCTGAGATCGATTTGCACGATGTGAAGCGGCTCGAAACCCACCTTCCTCGACTACCATCACAAAATGCATTAATTGTTGAAGCTTAATACTCATCCCTAATACCTCTTAATCCCTTTATTTACGTTATTCTCAATGAGGTGATAAGTTTAACTTATCAATTGTAAAAAATTTACCGTTAGATTTATCGCCTGTCAATGTGCATCATTTAACCATATTGAAACAAAGCTGTTACAAAGGTTGAAAGGCACGTGAATACTCCTACTAAAAAACATCCAGTAAAAACCAGTCTATTTGCTTCTAAAGCGCCGCTTGAATGGGCGATAGTCAACAACGGAACCCTGTATACGGCTCAAATTCCTATTGATGACACAGGCGCGGTTGTGGAAGGCGGCATCGAAGCACAAACACGTCAAACCTTTAACAATCTCATTCACACCCTGGAGTGTGCAGGGGAGTCTTTGGACTCTGTATTGCAGGTCCTGATTTACGTGACCGACAGAGAATACTTAAAGACCGTTAACCAAGTGTACGCGGAATATTTTGAAGCGCCGTACCCAAATCGCGCCGCCATGGTGGTTGCAGGGTTAGCACGAGAAGAAATGTTGGTGGAGTTTGTCGTCTACGCGTCGGCAAGCCAACCAGAATAAATCCAACAAGAATAATTGAGATCAGTGAGTGGGTGGCTTGCCATCACAAATCGGAAGAACAAGGAAAGAACCATGACTTTTATTAACAATGTTCAAGCAGAAAAATCCCTCTATATAGCAGGTGAATGGCAATCGGGCATGGACACCATCGCCAATATTAACCCTTCTGATATCAGCGAAAACATTGGCGATTTCGCACAAGCGAGTGTGTCTCAAGTAGAGCAAGCGATTCAAGCGGCTAAATCAGCGCAGCCAGAGTGGGAAAAAACACCAATCGAGCGCAAACAAGCAGTGCTGCAAGCGATTGGTGATGAGCTCATTGCACGATGTGACGAATTGGGCACTTTGCTGTCGCGTGAAGAAGGTAAGCCATTTGCTGAAGGTCGAGGTGAGATTTACCGTGCTGGCCAATTCTTTCAATACTTTGCTGCTGAGGTTCTGCGTCAAATTGGCGATAACGCTGCTTCCGTCCGTCCAGGTGTCTCCGTTGAAGTTACTCGCGAAGCCGTCGGCGTTATCGCCATTATCTCTCCTTGGAACTTCCCAACAGCAACAGCGGCTTGGAAAATTGCGCCAGCACTTGCGTTTGGCAACAGTGTCGTCTGGAAGCCTGCCAACCTAACTCCAGCAAGTGCCGTTGCACTGACTGAGATTATCCATCGCCAAGGTTTACCTGCTGGCACGTTTAACCTCGTTTTGGGTAGCGGTTCGCAAGTTGGTAATACCCTTATCAATTCGAAAGATGTGAACGGCGTTAGCTTCACTGGTTCTGTGGACACAGGCCGTAAAGTAGCGGCGGCAACGGCACCAAACTTTGTGCGTTGTCAGCTAGAGATGGGCAGTAAAAACGCGCTCGTAGTGGCAGATGATGCAGACATTCAAATTGCTGTCGAAGCGACAATCGCAGGCTCATTCTCGGGTGCAGGTCAAAAATGTACCGCGTCTTCTCGTCTTGTGGTTATGGACGGAATTCACGACGCGTATGTTGAAGCGCTAATCAAACGCATGAGCGAACTTAAAGTGGGTCACGCACTGGAAGAGGGCGTATTCATGGGCCCTGTTGTTGATGGTAACCAGCTGAATGCGAACTTTGAGTGGATTGAAAACGCACGCCAAGCAGGCGCAGAGCTGGCTTTCGGTGGTGAGCGTCTGAGCCTAGAGCATGACGGTTACTACATGTCACCAACCCTGTTCTTGAACACACAAAACAGCTGGGAAGTGAACCAAGAAGAAGTCTTTGCACCAATGGCAAGCGTGATTCGCGTTTCTGATCTGGATGAGGCGATTGCAGTCGCGAATGATACGCGCTTTGGCCTGACAGGCGGCATTATCACGCAAAGCTTGCGCAATAGCGCGATCTTCAAACAGCAAGTCCAAACGGGCTGCGTCATGGTTAACTTGCCAACCGCGGGTACAGATTATCACGTCCCATTTGGTGGCCGTAAAGAATCTAGCTTTGGTCCTCGTGAGCAAGGTCAGTACGCCAAAGAGTTCTACACCGTGGTGAAAACCGCTTATCAGCGCCCTTACTAAGAACAGCAGGGTAGCTGATGGTGTCAGTTACCCGAACTAAAAGGCTAAGAAATTGTTTAAGGAGTGGTTATGTACCAACAACGGATTGTGATTGACGGATTGCAGTACTGCAATTGGGATCGAGAGTATTTCCAAACGCTTAAGGCGAGTGGCATTACCGCCGTTCATGCCACCATCGTCTACCACGAAACTGCGCGCGAAACCTTAACGCGTTTTGCTGAGTGGAACTTGCGCTTCGAGCAAAATGCGGACCTCATCATGCCTATTTATTCAATGGCAGATGTAGAAAAAGCCAAAGCAGAAGGCAAAGTCGGCATCTTCTTCGGCGCGCAAAATTGCTCACCGATTGATGATGAAATTGGCTTGATTGAAGTGATGCGCCGCCAAGGTCTGCTGATCATGCAACTGACCTACAACAACCAAAGCTTACTGGCGACAGGTTGTTACGAACAAAACGATTCCGGCGTAACTCGCTTTGGTAAGCAAGCGATTGAAGAGATGAACCGAGTCGGGATGATCATTGATATGTCCCACAGCGCGGAGCGTTCAACGTTGGAAGCCATCGATCTTTCTTCGCGTCCAATTTGTATCAGCCATGCCAACCCGACGTTTGCGCATGACGCACTGCGTAACAAGTCCAACACCGTGATCAAAGCACTGACGGAGCGCGGTGGTTTGATTGGATTCAGTTTATATCCGTTCCATTTGCCAAATGGCAGCCAGTGCACGCTGGATGATTTCTGCCAGATGGTTGCGAAAACCGCAGACATGTTTGGCGTTGACCATTTAGGTATCGGTAGCGATTTGTGCTTAAACCAGCCGCAACAAGTGTTGGAGTGGATGCGCAACGGTCGTTGGTCAAAAGCGATGGATTACGGCGAAGGTTCGGCAAGTAACTCGGGATGGCCAGATGCGCTGCCATGGTTCTGCGGCAGTGCAGGGATGGAGAACATCTACAACGGATTAATGCGTCACGGATTCAGTGAATCTGAGGCAGGAAAAATATTGGGTGAAAACTGGTTCAACTTCCTCAAAGAAGGATTAGAGCCTATTTCATAGTACTCCCAAAATTAGGAACCGCCTGCCTACATAACAACAATACGGCAGGCGTAAAACTCACATTTGTAGCCAGTCTTTGGCAGCTGCAAAGAACCTCTGGAGCCAGAGTATGTCTGATTTAACCAATAGCATGAAAGCTTCCACGATGAGCGTGTCATCGGGCAAGTCAAAAGCAACACACAACACATCAACAACAGAAAACACGACGGACAAATTGGGACTGAATAACCCGGCCTTTTGGTATAGCGGTGGTTTTATCGCGTTGTTCGTTGCTATTGCACTTTATGACGGCGAGTTGTTATCTACGATCGTTAACGCCGGCTTTGGCTGGGCAGTTCAGGTGTTTGGTCCTTACTGGCAGTTACTGCTGCTTCTCACTTTTCTTATTGGTCTTGGCTTGGCTGCAGGGCGAACAGGCAAGGTGATGTTGGGCGGGATTGCTAAACCAGAAATGGATTCTTTCCGCTGGATGGCGATTATTTTCTGTACCTTGTTGGCTGGTGGTGGCGTTTTCTGGGCCGCGGCTGAGCCTATCGCGCATTATGTTAGCCCGCCACCTCTGTACGGCGCGCAAGATAACCCGCAGCAAGGCGCGGTGAATGCGTTGTCGCAATCCTTTATGCACTGGGGCTTTCTCGCTTGGGCGATTGTAGGTAGCTTAACTTCCATCGTGGTGATGCACCTGCATTACGACAAAGGTTTGCCACTAAAACCCCGTATTTTGCTTTATCCAGTGTTGGGCGAACGAGCGCTTAAAGGCCAGCTCGGTGCATTGATTGACGCATGCTGCATTATCGCGGTAGCCGCGGGCACCATTGGTCCAATTGGGTTTCTGGGCTTGCAGGTTAGCTACGCGTTAAATGCATTGTTTGATATTCCTGATGGCTTTACCACTCAGCTTATTATCATTTTGTTTGCGATTGCGCTTTACACCTTGTCAGCGCTCAGTGGATTGAGTCGAGGCATGCAACTGCTTAGTCGTTACAACGTGATTCTGGCCATGGCATTGATGGTTTACATCCTGTTTTTTGGCCCTACGAATTTTATCTTTAACGGATACATTCAAGGTGTAGGGAGCATGCTGGATAACTTCATCCCAATGGCGACCTACCGCGGTGATGAAGGTTGGCTAAGCTGGTGGACAGTATTTTTCTGGGGCTGGTTCCTTGGTTATGGTCCGATGATGGCAATCTTTATTGCGCGTATTTCTCGTGGTCGCACTATTCGCCAAGTTATTTCAACCATCAGTATTGTGGCTCCGCTCACCACCTGTTTTTGGTTCACGATTGTAGGCGGCTCTGGCCTAGCGTTTGAAATGGCTGAACCGGGTAGTGTGAGTGCGGCGTTTGAAGGCTTTAACTTGCCAGGTGCTTTGCTTGCGGTGACTCAGCAACTACCAATGCCAATGCTGACTTCAATTCTATTTCTGATTTTAACCACGATCTTCATCGTCACGACTGGCGACTCAATGACCTACACCATCAGTGTCGTGATCAGTGGTGAAACGGAGCCGAATGCGATCATTCGTACCTTCTGGGGGGTAATGATGGGTGTGACGGCACTGATTCTGATTTCTCTTGGCTCTGGAGGCATCTCTGCACTGCAATCTTTCATTGTCATTACCGCGGTTCCGGTTTCGCTGATTCTGTTGCCATCACTTTGGAATGCACCGCAAATCGCAATCAAAATGGCGAAAGAGCAAGGGCTATAACAATTATCTAATTCAAACAACGTGGAGCTTGTGCGGGTGTTTTCCTCCTGCATCCGCACAAACCCTAGTATTCTTACAATAACAAATAGGTGGTGAGCAAAATGGATGCACATCGTTCTACTTATACGGAAGCAACTATGCGCGACGCAGCGATTGTCATGGCAGCCGAAAGGCTTGGCGCAATGCACCAAAACCGAATCAGCTTTGTTCGTAGTCTGATTCGTAATATGGCAAGCCAAAATTGGCAAGTAACCAAGCATGAGTGGCAACTTTGTCCGCGTGGTTATGGTCACGTTATTTACAAGTTGACCACGCCAGAGCACGTTTATCATTTGGTGGTGTTCTGTGATGAAATTGCTGATGACGAGCGTAATGACCGCGTCATTGCTGAAAAGTGGGACGTCACATTTGCACTGGTTCAAGGTGATGTTGATGTTACTTTGTTGGAAAGATTGCGAGCAAATGTACCGCTGCAAGAAGCGGGACGTAATCCAAACAACGTACTTGTTCTTGCTCGCGCAAATAAAAGTGTGCGCGTGTTTGAGCACATTGTTAGCGCGCTTTCTCAAGGCGAGCAGCCTGAGCCGAAAGAGTTAGCGGAAGTGGGTTATATCCTGCGTACCACAGCTGTTTATGGGAACGGCAAGTTTGGCATCGCCGATTTCAAACTGCTAGAGAACAACTCAGATTTCAGCCAGTCTTTTAGTGCGCAAATGTGCGCAGTATATATGTTGCGTGAATTCAGCTTGGATTGGGTGCACTACCTAGCACTTCAGCAAGGTCGCGACAACGCGGTGGCATTGCACCGTGGCTTGCAGCGCTACCTTGGTGTCGGAAATGCTACTGGCTTAGGCATGGCTCCATACTTGATTAATCACCCGTGCATCGTTGACCAATGGATGACCTCTCGCGAGCGTGCGGTAGCGCGAGTCTTTGCCATGCCGTGTGAAGCTTCATTCCATGCTCCTTTGCAAGGATTGCTGCAAAAAGCACAGCGTCATCTAGAGCAAGTCATCACCATCAATGAACATCAAGACAGGCTCAATCATCAAGCGACAGCAGACATCAAACAACTGCTATCGGAGCTAACAACGTTAATGGCATCACATCCGAACTGGGCGAGTTTGGTCGAGCAAAAGAAAACAATGAGTGTGGAAGCCCAAGAAATCCTCACCTCTTGCTTGATCGAACTCTACCCATCTTTGGTGGACGAATTTGCCAGCCAAATGAATACGGATGAAACGCTATCGATTCCGGGCGGGAAAAAGATCCAAGATTTACTGGAAGTGTTGCAAAACAAATACCGCTGGGCGATTGATGCAGATTACTCACTAGCCGAGAACAACTACTGGTTCTGGTATCGCTCACAAGACAAAGAAGAGCCAAGGCTTGGTGTTCGTGGGGAGGAAGCAGGAGAAGAAAAAGAGCTGCCGCTTGATATCGGCAGACAAGTGAATCGCTTGTACCACGCTTTGCTTGGTTGTGATGAAGAAATGTCCGTAGCAGAGTTTCTGTTGCAAAATCCGACTTACCGTTCGATCACACGTCGCGTATGGACGTTAGGCAACCGAGCAATGGGTGATATTCAAATGAACGTGCTACGCCAAGATGCACTGCCAATGCACTTATTGCGCTGTAAGTTGGCGATCTTTGGTGCGACTAAGTTTGATCCGCGCTCGGATCGTTGGGTTCGAGTAACTTTCTTCCAAGGTGCGCCGCTGTTAGATGAAATTCACGATCCTAAACTGGCGGACACATGGATTTTCCCGAGCATGCCGGAACGAGAAGAAATTGCGCAAAGTGACAATCAAAAAATCAACGGAGGATTTGCATTATGATCGTCTCTCACAACGAATTGGTGGCCGCGGTTAATAAGGCATTTCTTGGCATGCGCCGTCACTGTGGTGAGGCGGATGTCATTGCGAACATGGTGGCGGACTTGCAAATGGTTGGCTTGCACGGGGTGCGTCACTTTAATAACGCCAGCCTGTTTCTTGGGTTAGATTCGGACTGCGCCGTATCGGTGACCAACAGCACGTCAGCGAGTATCGAGATGGATTTGCACAATGGCAGTGTGGCGTGCCACTTACCCGCCGTGTTGGATTTCGCACTTGAGAAAATGATTAACAGTAAGTCGATTACTATCACGTTGAAGCAGTGCCATAACCGTTGGCTAGGTTTTAGTGAGTTGTTGAAGCTCTCTGCAAAAGGCATTGCGTGCCGTGCACAATGGGTCAATGGCTCTAGTCCAAAACGAACGCTTTATGTGTTAAATCGTGGACGAATCGCGCCAGAAGTCTTTTTCTCGGATCAGTTTGATGGGCATGATACGGATTTGCATAGTATGGTTATCGAACTCTCTGTGAACGATTTCGATATCGAGAAAAGCGCACAGGGATACACCATTCACATTGAAGGCGATGAGTTAAGCAACACGCAACAAGCCTCTTGGCAAAATGGTATTTTTGTCGAAGACCAAGAGTGGGAAACATTGAAACAAACCGCAACCGCATTGCTAGTGGAGAACAGTGAGCGTTCCATGCAGGGCGCTGGTGGTGTGGTTTAAGCTCTGAAGGGACAGTGATTCCAAGTTTCAAGTGATGAAGGCTGCGGTTTAGCGGCCTTTTTTGTGCGCGATGTTCGGTCACTTCTTAGGCTCTAAGGCTATGATTATCGTTAAATACCAAGTAGAGCGACATAGGGAAGAAAAATGGATCTGCAAGAGAATAAAAGAAATGCCATTGCGTTTTACGAAACCGCCTATCGGGGTAACCCAAGAAAGGCGGTTGAAGACTACGTTGGCGATGAATACATCCAGCACAATCCATTAGTTGGAAATGGCCCCGAGGCTTTTATCGAGTATTTTGAGCGGATGCAAAACGAGTATCCCGATAAAGATATTACGTTTGTGCGAGCCATTGCTGAAGGGAATTTGGTGGCACTACACACTCACCAAACATGGCCTAATGATATTGAATACGTGACGATGGATTTCTTTCGTTTTGATCATAATGGGAAAATCGTCGAACATTGGGACGCTCTGCAAGAGATTCCTAAAGAAACATTGAATGGTCACACCATGTATTAACGAATCGTTGACGAGTCTCCCATGCCGTTTATTCAAACGGTATGGGAGGTTAAACGATTTGTAGCACTCTAAGCATTAATCATCAAAGCGCTTTTTCGATTCTCACCGCGACGTCTTCAGATACCCAACCTTTCCATAAGTCAGGGTAGGTATTAAAGAAGTAAAACATCGCTTCTTCACCATCCGCGTAGTTATCTTCCATCCAGGCCAGCATTTCACTCATTTGCTCGTTGGTAAATCCGCGTTTCTGCAAGTACGCGAATGCTTGGGGTTCTTTGCTCGCAAACGCCTCAGTTGTTACTGTGCGAACTGGAGAAGGTGGGTACATTGTTACTTTGGGAGAAGTACAATCAGGCTGGGTGGTACAGTTGCGATACTCTTCCAAATCTGTTCCGCTACCAAAATCCACTTTGACCATATCATACTTGCCCAATACGGGGGTTGGTGACCAGTAGTAACCAAACCAAGGCATTTTGCGATCATAGGCTTTGGCGATGGTGCCAGCTAATGCTGCGCCAGAGCCTGGGTCAACCATCTCAAAGCCGTGCTCACTTAACCCTAATGCATTAAACAAGTGACCGGAGGTGATTTGGCATGTCCAACCAGCAGGGCAGCTATAGAACGCGAACTTGTCATCATCCTCTGGGTGTTCAAATAGTTTGGCGTGCTTGATGACGCCTTCTATCGTCGCGAGCTCTGGATACTGTTTTACCAGATAGGCGGGAACCCAAAAGCCTTCTTCACCGCCATTGACAAGCGACTCACCAGCGATGCGCAAGCGCTTATCCGCAATCCCTTTATCAAGTGCTTCTTTAATACCGTTTGTCCATAACTCTGGCGCAACGTCAGGCTGCCCCTTTTCAATCATAGAGGTGCCTGTAGGAACGCTATCACCAGGGATCAATTCCGCATCGCACTGGTAGCCTTCATTTAAGACAAATTGGTCGATGTGCGCCATTAAGGTGGCCGAATTCCAATTCATATCCGCGATGGTTATTTTTCCACATTCATCCGCATTTGCATGAGTTGATAATGCTGATAGCAGCAGAACAGAGAGCATTGAAGGTGTCGTCTTCATGTGACTGAATTTCCTTGTCGTTGTCATTTACTTCAGTATATACATCGGTTTACAAAGATTCAGTGAACAAGGTTTTTTCAGTGACGTTAAGCATAAAAACGGCGATTTATGAAGCGTTTAGTGAGAGTGGTTGAAAGGGAGTTAATACAGCAAGAACACCCCTTCGTAGCCGCCGATCTCAATGTGAGAAACATAGTCGCCGATGTTACCGTCCTGATCTACAGGTCGCATAGGCTCTGGAAGTGCGATAGTTATCTTCGGTGAGGAGAAATAATCGATATTCTTGCCAAAGAAATCAGTCCGATACAGCACTCGGCCTTTGGTGAATTCGCGGGCTAACACCATCTCCGTAGGGCCATGCATCACTACCGTATCGTCTGAGCGATACGCAAAGTACGTATGGGTTGGTAACAAATCGATAGCGCCATTAGGCAAGTCAGGATGAGCCACTTTGCTCATAGAAGCATCTCCAATCACCGTGTAATCGGCGGAATAGGGCGTGCTGGTGGACATCATTAGCGGAGTCGCCTGATACCCATCTGGGATTTGATTGGCTGGTGTACCTAAATCGATGGCAAGCAAGGTGCTAGGTTGATAAGCAATATTCTTTGGTACGCCTGCCTTCCAGAAGTTGTTAACGGTGGTGTTATTGCTTCCATATAGGTAGCCATTATTCCACTGACTAAAGTAACTGCGCTCAGGGTGATAGTTTAAGTAGAACACTACTAGTGCAGAATATTGGTCCTGCTTCCAATTGTTTTCTGTGTTACCAAAGTATTGGACGCGACCATAACGCGTTGTTGCTTGATAAATCACGTTCTGACCAACTTTGGCGAGAGCAGAGTTATCCCAAAACTTAGCCAAGCCAGCATAGCCACTAAAGCCAGTGGAAGGGAAAAGGTAGTGCTCTCGCAAGTACAAGGAGCCAGCATCAACCAAGTGGTTTTGGCCGTTACGACCGAATAAGTTGGCCGTGCCTATGTTGAGGCCAATTAACGCATCCGCATCCAGCGTCGCCAATTTGTTTAAGAACGCCGAGAATTGCGCTTTGTATGCATCATCAGCGGCTTGGCTTCCCGCCACCAAACCAAGCTCATCCACCGTACCACCGGAATAAACGTAGAACTGATTTTCTCCGAGTAACTTATTCGTATCGTCGTTGTACGCACCGTTTAAACCTTGTTTTGCCCATTCAGCTTGATAATAGTGGCGCATTGTATTGGCAAAATCGGGATTGCCGAGATTGGTCAATGCCCAAGAAGAGGTTTGATTCCACATGCGACCAAATGGAACAACGCGTGACTCCCAACGAAATCGTGCGGTTGCATTCTTATTTGAGCGGCTCTTGAACTCTTGCCAAGAAAGATAATTATCTTGGTTTCGATCAGCTGATTTGTCAAAACCTCGGATTTGTCGCCAGCGCTGAATAGTTTGTCCTTCAGGTGTCTCCGTTGGTGCTCCTGAGACATTGACGACAGGGAAGCTATCTTTGAGTTGAATGTTTTCGAGGCGTGGGCGGTTTTCTATGTTGTCGTCATGCCAAGTAATTTTCGCAACGTAAAGGCGGCCGCCGTCGCGTAAAAAAGTGGACCCAAAATACTGACCGCCACCATAGGTTTGTCCGCTACCATCGTGTGTCGTAGCGCGAACCCAATCCGAAGGAACAGACCAGTTTACCGTTTGGTTTTTAGTCATGTTCTCCGTCTTGTCTTTTTTAATTGCGAAGTTTTTCCATTCTGTTACCAGACCGAATGAATCGATGGCAGAAGGGTATTCAATTATGAAGTTGCCACCTTGAGCAAACTGGGAAAACGTAAGGGTTAAGCGGTCGAACTTCTCTGAGTGATAAACATAGAGGGCACCACCATTATTCGCCTGACCGAATACATCAGCATCCCATGGCGGTGGTTGATATAGCCAAAAACCGGCGTGGTCAGCACTAGCCGTATAACCAACAATCATCGGTTTTCGATTGAGCAGAGTATTCTCGCCATGGCTTGAGTCGACTTCAGCTAGGACAGTGTCTTCCGAAAAATGAAGAAAAAAGTCCTCATAATCGATGTTATTTATTTCTGCTTGGTTACGTATATCGTTTTCCAGCCAACCTGAGTTAAGTTCCAGCTTTTGGTTGTACATGTAACCAAGCGCTTTTACACGCTCGTTATCACTCTTATTTTCGTAAGCTCCAAACACGATATAGGCATTATCCAACTCCCATTCAAGTGCAGCGGCAGCAGAGATAGGCTTATCTTGAAGATCAATACCCTGTTCATGCAACCCAGGTAACACGATTGCTGTTCTACTCCAAACGTTGGGTACAGAAAGCAAGCTCAAAGAAATGAGTGTAACGAGAGAAAAACAATGCGACTTCAACATGGAGTTATCCCATTAATACTTAGATGACTCAAATTAAGAGTCAGATACAAAGAGAAATTATAGTCCATTCGCGAAGTCGTAATCAGGACCCTGCCATAGAGGACTTTACAGGAAAGCTAACAGGGGATGCTGTGCAAAAATGAGCGGGTGTACTTGGAATAGATCATCCTCATAGACTCAAAACTTCCTCTACACGTCAGCACAAAAATAACCACCATTTTAACCTTGTTTCGGTCGTCACCATGTTGTTGGATTTTCTTCAACAAATTCAGTTAAAACTAACTCTTCAAACCAGTCAGATACTCTGTCTTGGTGGTTGCTGATCATACAAAAAATTAACAAATTAAATTTTTATACATTTTTATTGCATAAAAAGTCCAGTTGAGTAATATAAATACCAAGTGACAATT
>NZ_WXWT01000367.1:0-14413 GCF_009904725.1 Vibrio sp. V43_P6S15P86 | reverse complement strand
TGTTTACATTGAACGTGAGCGGAAAACATACGCTATTTATGATATCAAAAATAGGTACAACCAGTTTTTTATCTACAGTAGCTGCAAGATATGGTTTAATCCGTCGGTATTATGTCGAATTTATATCTTTCGCAATGAAGCGGAAGAGTTGAGAGAAAAGGTCTTCCATGAGTTGGCTTGAAAAGATTTTAGAGAAAAGCAACCTAGTAAGTTCACGCAAAGCTTCTATCCCAGAAGGTGTGTGGACTAAATGTACCTCTTGTGAACAGGTTTTATACCATGCTGAACTAGAGCGTAACCTAGAAGTTTGTCCAAAGTGTAACCATCACATGCGCATGAAAGCGCGTCGTCGTTTGGAAACGTTTTTAGATGAAGGTAATCGAGTTGAATTAGGTACCGAACTTGAGCCACAGGATAAACTGAAATTTAAAGATTCTAAGCGATACAAAGAGCGTATCTCTGCAGCACAAAAAAACAGCGGAGAGAAAGATGCGCTAGTTGTGATGCAAGGTGAACTGCTTGGTCTACCGCTTGTGGCGTGTGCGTTTGAATTCTCCTTTATGGGCGGTTCAATGGGGTCAGTTGTTGGTGCTCGCTTTGTAAAAGCGGTGGATGCAGCAATTGAAAACAATTGTGCACTTGTTTGTTTCTCAGCAAGTGGTGGCGCTCGTATGCAAGAGGCATTGATGTCTCTTATGCAAATGGCAAAAACCAGTGCTGCGCTTGAGCGTCTATCAGAAAAAGGTCTGCCGTTTATTTCGGTTCTAACTGACCCTACAATGGGTGGTGTATCAGCAAGTTTGGCTATGTTGGGTGATATCAACATCGGTGAACCTAAGGCGCTGATTGGCTTTGCTGGTCGTCGTGTTATCGAGCAAACTGTACGTGAAGATCTTCCTGAAGGTTTCCAGCGTAGTGAGTTCCTGCTTGATCACGGTGCGATTGATATGATCGTTGACCGTCGTGAAATGCGTCAGCGTGTGGGTGGTCTAATCGCTAAGATGACTAACCACAAGTCTCCTTTGGTGGTTTCGGTTAACGAATCTCCAAATGAAGAACCATATTCTGTACCAGAAGCGGACGAAAAAGGGTAAAGTATCAACTAACATAAAAACCAAAGAATTTAATGGTTAAAGTTAGATGACCCAAAACCCAATTCCTCAAGCCACATCTTCATTAGAGATGTGGCTTGATTATTTAGCAAATATTCATTCCTCAGCAATTGATCTAGGCTTAGACCGTGTCCAAGCGGTAGCAAACAAAGCCAATCTTACCAAACCAGCTCCAACCGTAATCACCGTTGCCGGCACCAATGGCAAAGGTTCAACGTGTGCGTTAATGGAAGCCATTTTACTCGATGCTGGCTATTCCGTCGGTGTTTACAGCTCTCCGCACCTGATTCGTTACAACGAGCGTGTACGTATTAATGGCGTCGACGTTGTAGATGCAAAGCACTGTGAAGCATTCGACTATGTAGAAAAGCAGCGTGGTGATATCAGCTTTAGCCTCTTTGAATTCGGTACGCTTGCTGCGCTACGTATTTTCCAAGTAGAGAAAGTCGACGTTGTGTTGCTTGAAGTAGGACTTGGCGGCCGTCTAGACGCCACCAACGTTGTTGACCATGATGTTTCTGTTATTACGAGCTTAGCGATCGATCATGTGGATTGGCTTGGCGATGACATCAATGTCATTGGTTTTGAAAAGGCAGGCATTTACCGTCCAGGGAAGCCAGCAATTTGTGGTCAACCAACGCCACCGGCGACCGTGGCAGCTCATGCTGACGATATTGGCTCTGAGTTCTTCCAAGTTGGTATTCAGTATGATTACCAACTAACTAATAATGGTTGGAAGTGGAGCAGTGGTGCATTTGCGTTAGAGGATTTACCTGTTCCATCGTTACCGCTACAAAATGCGGCAACAGCATTGATGGCGTTAGGAGCATCGGAATTGCAAATCACTGACATAAACATTGTCAATGGCTTGAATAATGCTCGCCTGGCAGGGCGCATGCAGATATTGCATCTCGAGCCAGAGATAATCCTTGATGTCGCGCACAACCCGCACTCTGCTGAGTATTTGGTAGAGAAAGTGAAGCACCAATATTTGGGTAAGAATATCCATATTGTGGTCGCGATGCTGCATGACAAAGACATTAAAGCAACCATTGAAGCGCTAACTCCAATTGCAACACAATGGTATCCAGCGTCGCTAACCGGACCGAGAGCGGCGACTGCTGGAGAGTTGTGCCAATACTTACCCGATGGGCAAGTTCATTTTGAAAACCCTGTTGACGCCTTTGAGAATGCAAGAAGCCACGCAAAGCAAGAAGACGTCATTCTGGTGGTTGGTTCATTCCATACTGTCGGAGAGGTATTGGAACATTGGCAATCAAAGAATAAATAAGCAAAGGTATTTTGATGGCAAGTAAATTCCAAAGTCGTTTAGTCGGCACCATCATTCTAGTCGCAGTCGGAGTGATTGTTCTTCCCGATGTGCTAGATGGTAAGAAACTGCACTACAAAGAAGAATTTGCCAGTATTCCTATCAAACCTGAACTTGATAGTGATGTGGAAAACTTCGAAATATTAGAGCCAGTGGAAGACGACATAGCGTTACCGGACTCTCCAGTTGAAGCGGTGGTGCAGGAGCAAGAGGGCGCCCAAGTGGCTGCTTCTGAGCCTGACCCAACGCCGGCGCCTAAACCAGAGGTCATCAAACAGCCAGAGCAAGTTGAGGTGGCCACTCGTCCTGTGCAAGAAAAAAATCAATATGAAGATTCTGCTTGGATCATTCAGTTGATGGCGCTTAAGAATCACGAAAATGCGGTCGCGCTTGTCGCTGATTTGCAAAAGCGTGGCTATCAAGCTCATACAAAGAAAGAAAACGAGTTTACGAGAGTGATTGTTGGTCCTGATGTGTCAAAAAGTAAACTTGAACGACAAGTCAAGGAATTACAAAAAATTACAGGCTCAAAAGGTCAATTGCTTAAATTTAAGCCATTAAATCCATAAGAAAACGTTTGCGTCAGCATTTTTTCTGTTAAAATGCGCGCCAACTTAAGATGAAGAAAACATGAATTGGATAGATTTTATCATTTTAGGTGTGATCGGATTTTCAGCTCTGATCAGTTTAGTTCGCGGTTTTGCTAAAGAAGCTTTGTCTTTGGTGATTTGGTTTGGAGCGTTTTTTATCTCCAGCAACTACTACGCCAAATTGGCGGTGTACTTCACCAACATCGAAGATGACATGTTTCGTAACGGAGCGGCGATTGCGGCTTTATTTGTCGCGACCTTGGTAGTTGGTGCAGTGGTGAATTATGTCATTGGTCAACTGGTACAAAAAACAGGGCTATCAGGTACGGACCGAATTCTTGGGATTGTATTTGGTGGTCTACGCGGAGTCTTAATTGTTTCTGCGGTGCTGTTTTTTATGGATGCGTTTACTGCATTCCCAAGCTCGGATTGGTGGAAAGATTCACAGTTGATCCCTGAGTTCAGCCGTATCATCGCCCCATTCTTCGAGCATTTACAAGCAACATCAAGTTTTCTGTCTGGCACTATCTAGTAGTGCCAGCTACTGTCGCAAATCGAGGATTAGGACATGTGTGGTATTGTTGGAATCGTGGGCACAACGCCTGTAAACCAGTCTATTTATGACGCGTTAACGGTGTTACAGCATCGTGGCCAAGATGCCGCTGGTATTTGTACCATAGAAAGCAATCGTTTTCGTCTGCGCAAGGCGAACGGTTTAGTCAAGGATGTATTTGAAGCAAGACATATGCAGCGCCTGCAAGGCGAGGTCGGAATTGGTCATGTTCGTTACCCAACAGCAGGCAGCTCAAGCGCTTCAGAAGCTCAACCTTTCTACGTAAACTCTCCTTTCGGTATTACACTTGCCCACAATGGCAACTTGACCAACGCTAACGAAGTTCGTCAAAAGCTGTTTGAAAAAGATCGCCGTCATATCAATACCACTTCAGACTCCGAAGTATTACTAAATGTACTGGCACACGAAATTGACTCAGTAAAAGGAAATGTCACGACAGAAGACGTATTCCGCGCAGTCACCAATGTGCATCGCACAATTCGTGGTGCTTACGCTGTGACTGCCATGATTATCGGTCATGGTATGATTGCGTTTCGTGACCCACACGGTATTCGCCCGCTGTGTTTAGGTAAGCGTGAAGTTAATGGCAGAGCGGAGTACATGGTTGCGTCTGAATCGGTAGCATTGGATGCCGTCGGTTTTGATTTTGTTCGTGATGTTGCACCTGGTGAGGCGATCTACGCAACGTTTGACGGTGAACTGTACACGAAGCAGTGTGCAGACAATCCTAAGCTGAACCCTTGTATTTTTGAGTTCGTGTATTTTGCTCGTCCAGACTCGTTCATCGATAAAATTTCGGTATACAGTGCTCGCGTTGAAATGGGTAAAAAGTTAGGCGAACGTATTCGTGAAGACTACGCAAATCTTGATATTGATGTCGTTATTCCTATTCCTGAAACATCGTGCGACATCGCACTTCAAATCGCTCAAGCGATCGATATCCCTTACCGCCAAGGCTTCGTGAAAAACCGTTACGTGGGGCGTACGTTTATCATGCCTGGTCAGCAACAACGTAAGAAATCTGTACGTCGCAAGTTGAATGCAATTCGTTCGGAGTTCAAAGATAAGAATGTGTTGCTGGTGGATGACTCTATCGTTCGTGGTACTACGTCAGAACAAATCATCGAAATGGCACGTGATTCTGGTGCGAAGAAAGTGTACATGGTATCAGCAGCACCAGAAGTTCGATTCCCGAACGTGTACGGCATTGATATGCCAAGTGCTACCGAGCTCATTGCTCATGGCCGTGACAACGATACAATTTGTAAGCAGATTGGTGCTGATGCATTGATTTATCAACGTCTAGAAGACTTGGTTGAGGCAGTCGGTCTTGGAAACCAAGATATTACTCAGTTCGATACATCCGTGTTTAACGGCGAATACGTAACGGGTGATATTGACCAACAATACCTAGACTTCTTAGATGGTCTTCGTAACGATGATGCGAAAACACAACTTGAAATCCAACAGGATTTAGCAAACCTAGAGCTGCATAACGAAGGCGCATAATAGGCGTTTTCTTGAGGCGTAAAAAAAACCAGAGCTCCGGCTCTGGTTTTTTGTATTCGCTATCGAATTAGTGAATGTTGTAAGCGATCACAAAGTCGATAAAGAGACGAACTTTCTCTGGCAGGTGATCTTTGTGGTTGTAAAGCATATAAATGTCGCGCGGGTTTGCACTCCAATCTGGCAGTATGCGTACCAAATCGCCGCTTTCGATGTATTCTTTGATCATGACATCTGGCATTAGCGTGATGCCTAAACCTTCGGAACAAGCACTGCGTACTACATTTAGTGCATTCGCCTGAAAGCGACCACGATCAACGTTTACGACAGACTCGCCTTTGCTATTAATTAAGGTCCACTTGATAAGAGGGTAGCCTTTTAGCAATGAATGGTTAGAGAGCTCTTCTGCGTGGTTTGGTGCCGGATTCGAGGCAAGGTAGTCAGGACTTGCGACAAGAATATCCTTCACTTCGCCAATCTTGCGTGCGATCAGGCTAGAATCACGTTGGGGCCCCACTCGAAAAATGACATCCCATTCAGTCGGGTCAAGCTTGTCTGCATTATTTTCTGTCGTTAGTTCGATATTGATGTCCGGATACTGCTTCATAAAGCTGTTGAACATCGGCATCATCATGCGCTTAGTTAAGTTATAAGGCGCCGATATCTTAATCTTGCCTGATGCTCCTCGGCAGTCGTCAGTGATTTCCTCTGCTGCCGTGGTTAGCCTTTGTAGCAAAGGAGAGCACTCATGGTAAAAACGTTCCCCGGCTTCTGTAAGCGAGAGTTTGCGAGCGTGACGGTTCAACAGTCGAAGATTGACAGAGTCTTCTAGCGCTTGAATGCGTCGGGTGATGGTCGCAACCGGGATCATGGTTTTTCGCGAAGTTGCGGTGTAGCTCCCATTTTCGACAACCAGTCGAAACAGGTTTAAGTCATCTAATTTCATATTTCCAGACACATTAAATTACCGATTACGGCTAATTTATAATTAACTTTGTGATCAAAGCTTGCTTTAAGTCAACATGTTGCATCATTTGAACACAGCAACCCTGTTTGAGTAAATACTGTTATACCCCGTAATATTTGTATAAACGCCGTTTTCAAGCTACGTTTTATAACAAGGCGGAACGGCCTCAAGTCTTGCTGCGCAACGTTTCGCCGGATGTAAACACAACAAAAATAATGACTTAATAATAAATCTGTTTTTTGACTTAGCTTTGTGAGGTGTAAAGGTATGTTTAAGACTCACAGTCAAACGGCAATGGTCTCGGCACAGGAAGTGGTTAATCAAAAACTAATTATGTTGGTGGATGATGATCCAATATTTCGTAAAGTAACCAATGCTTATTTAGAAAGTCAGGGTTTTAAAGTAGTAGAAGCTGAAAACGGCCTAGAGGCGCTTCAACAACTCAGGGAATGCCAACCCGATCTTATCTTGTGTGATTTATCGATGCCGGTATTAGATGGCATTGAATTCGTCGAAGAAGTCAGTCTTGAATATCCATACTTGCCGCTTATCGTGGTATCCGGCACGGATGAAATGTCCGATGTCGCGAAAGCGTTGCGATTTGGTATTAAAGATTTTCTTCCTAAACCGATAGGTAATTATGAGCACCTATCTCAGGCGATAGACAATACGCTCGAAGATACCGATAGCCATTTCTCAGAACAGCGAGACTTTTCAAGTCAGTGGTTCCGAGTCGATGACGGTGGCGAAATCCCAGATGAGCAAGAGCTTCACTGGCATCTAGAGTATTTGCAGCAGAACCCGAGTGCTGCAAGAGATTTACTGCATGCTCTATTGCCAGAGAAAGATGCTTCTCAAGGTGATTGGCGCTGCTCATACCGTTTATTGCAATCGACGGACGTTATGCCACTGGTGTTCGATTATCGTTGGTTAATGAATGGGCAATTTGCGTTCTATCTCGTTGACTCTGCTTCCCAGAGTAATGATGGTGTCGCGACGACATTGCTTGTTAGGGCCTTGTTTGACGATTACCTGCGTAATTTGAAGAGTTTCAGTGCTGATCTGAAGGATATGGTAGGGATCATTGAAAAAGGAATCGAGTGTTCAGAGTGCGCTGGTGCGGTTAATGCTGTATTTGGTGTTGCTGATCTGGCTTCGTCCTCCGTTTCTATCCTGCCTGCGGGTTTAGATAGCCATTGGTCTGACGGAAATACGAATCAACATATCGCGGCAGGTAACTGTTTAGGGGGAGGAAGTATGAAAAACTTCATAACCCGAGATTTACCGCTAGGTGTTGCTGGTCAGTTATCCATTGGTTGTTTAGGTTCTTCAAGTTTTAGCTTAAATATTGCCCGGAAATCACGACTGGTATAATTCTGACTTCATAACACAATAAGCAGCGTCTTGGCGCTGCTTATTGTCTTTTTAGAACCACAAAAAACAACAAATGCTCGAACAATAACCTTACTTTTTGCTGGTGTTTAGATTTGGCTGTTTAAGGTATAGTCAACGCTTAAAACAATAATGACCCATTTGTGCAACGATAATTTAACGCTGTGCCTTGGGAGAAGCAAAGTCAACTAGTGAGAAGATACATCATGGCAGACAAAGATTTTAAAGAGCCTTATAATATTTTTTACTTTTTAGGTTTCATTGCAGTACTTTTAATTCCAACACTACCTGCAACGCTAACCTGGCTTCGTGTAATGAATGGTTACGCAGGCTTTTAATCTAGCTATTTTGTACCGGAGTTCACCATTCGTATTAAGCGTTACTTTTTCAATACCGTTGGTGGACTCTGTATTGTGCTCGGCATTGCCGGCATAGCCCTTCCGCTTTTACCCACCACTCCTTTCATTCTACTTGCTAGTGCATGTTTTATGCGTGGTAGCCCCACATTTCATCATTGGCTACATAACCACAAAACGTTTGGGCCGATTCTCGATAATTGGCATAAGCACCGGGCTGTTACTTCAAAAGTAAAGCAGCGTGGCGCCATTTTTATTGCACTTAGTTTCATTGTTTCAATCGTCGTTGTTCCCCTTGTTTGGGTAAAAATTGGTCTTTTAGTGATGCTAATCGTTTTACTCGGCTGGTTTATACGTCTGCCTGTGATTGAGTTGGTTGCTGACAGAGAAGAAAATCACTAAGATTGTAGAGAATAGTGTGCCCGCTCTTCGAGTGGGCGTTTGTATTTTCAGCGCCTGTGACTGTTACGAAAATAAGCACATAGTGGTGAAAACCTATTGTTCGTTGCCCTCGTGATACTGCGATTAGAGAGGGCGATGAGCCAATCTAAGTAAATCGGTATTATGACTACAGAAACAATTTCACTGATCAAATCTAGCATCAAAAGCATCCAAGACTACCCAAAGCCAGGCATTCTATTTCGTGATGTAACGAGCCTTCTTGAAGACGCAAAAGCATACCAAGCGACGATCAACCTTCTTGTTGAACGTTACAAAGATATGGGCTTTACCAAGGTTGTGGGTACGGAAGCTCGTGGCTTTTTATTTGGTGCGCCTTTAGCGCTTGAGCTAGGTGTTGGTTTTGTACCAGTACGTAAACCAGGCAAGCTACCACGTCCTACTGTTGCTCAATCTTATGAGCTTGAATACGGCGTGGATACACTAGAAATCCATACAGATGCCATCGTTGAAGGCGACAAAGTACTGGTTGTCGACGATTTATTGGCAACGGGCGGCACTATTGAAGCGACGACTAAGCTGATTCGCCAACTGGGTGGTGAAGTTGAGCACGCTGCGTTCGTTATCAACCTACCAGAAATCGGTGGTGATAAACGTTTAGAAGCACTAGGTCTAAACGTATACAGCATTTGCGATTTTGAAGGACATTAATACATTCAATGAGTTATTTAGCTTTAGCGCGAAAATGGCGTCCTAATCAGTTTGACCAAGTTGTCGGACAAAAACATGTCCTGACGGCGTTGGAAAATGCACTGGCGCAAAACCGTTTACACCATGCTTATCTGTTCAGCGGGACTCGTGGTGTGGGTAAAACGAGTATCGGTAGGTTGTTTGCCAAAGGCTTGAACTGCGAAACCGGTATTACCGCGACACCTTGTGGTAAGTGCGATACTTGTCGTGAAATTGATGAAGGTCGCTTTGTCGATCTTCTTGAAATCGACGCGGCATCACGTACTAAAGTTGAAGACACTCGCGAACTGTTAGACAACGTTCAATACAAACCTGCTCGTGGACGGTTTAAAGTGTACCTCATCGATGAGGTACACATGCTATCGCGTCACTCTTTCAATGCGTTGTTGAAAACCCTGGAAGAGCCGCCAGAGTATGTGAAGTTCTTACTCGCGACAACCGATCCACAAAAGCTGCCTGTTACTATATTGTCGCGTTGTCTACAGTTCCATCTCAAACCGATCAGCGTTGATGATATTCATCAGCAACTTGACTACATTTTGGGTCAAGAGCAAGTATCGGCAGAACCAAAAGCACTGGGTATGATTTCACATGCTGCAGATGGCAGTATGCGTGATGCTCTCAGCTTGACCGATCAAGCAATTGCTTTAGGTAACGGTGCGGTGCAAACTGATATTGTCAGCCACATGTTGGGGACGATTGATACCGACCAAGCGATTCACTTACTGGAGTCAATCAGCAGCAAGCAACCTCAACAAGCCATGGATAAAATCCAGCAATTAGCAGCAAATGGTGTTGAGTGGGATGGTTTGTTGCAGCAAGTCGCAACACAGCTTCATCGAATTGCGATGTATCAAGCGCTGCCAGCGTCGCTAGACCGAGCGCAGCCAGATGCAGAAAAAATCGAGTTGTTGAGTAAAGCACTAAGCCCGCAAGACGTTCAGCTTTACTACCAAATTGCATTGAAAGGTCGTGAAGATTTGACTCTCTCGCCAAATGGGCGAGTCGGTCTGGAAATGATTGTGCTGCGTATGATGGCGTTCCGCCCATCAAATAACAGTGGGGCAAATGTTGTTTCTAGTAACTGCGAACCAGCTTCAGCCCCAGTTCAAAGTGCCAGTCAACCAAAGACTGCACCAGCTCAGACTGTAGCTGCTCCTCGAACTCAGCAGCCGAGTCCAGCACAAAGCACACCACAAGTGGCGCCTCAACCTTCATCCAATTCGCAACCTGAATATCACGCGAGTGGATATGAGACGGTTCCGCCACAGTATGATATGGCGCCGCCGATGAGCGAAAACCCAGCGCCGCAGCATGAAACGCCACCTCAACAAGTGCAAGAGAGCGTTTCAACACCGGCGCGCGGTGGTCTAAGCGGTTTACGTCACCAATTACGCTCTCAGCGTCAAGGCCTACAACAGAACACTCCTCAAAATGGTGGCTCAAAAAAGCCTAAAGCGGCATCTGCACAACCAGAATCGGTTATCGACCGAGTAGCGCAATTGCATGGCAATTCCGCGCAGGTGTCGCCAAACTCAGCTCCGAAGTCGACGGAGCCACAAGTTGAGGAAGCGTATCGCTGGCGTCCAAGCAAGCCTGTTGAGACAAAAGTGAATACAAAACTGACACCTACGCAGCTCAAGCAGGCACTTGAGCATGAGAAAACGCCTGAAATGGCACAAAAGCTCATCGATGAATCGTTAGAACATGATGAATGGGCGAAGCTAATCAGCTTAATGGAGATCCCTAAGCTGGTAGAGCAACTTGCGCTAAACTCTCATTATAGTAAGGAAGGAACAACCGTTTCGTTATTATTGAGAAGCAGCCAAGCTCATTTGAATACTGATAGAGCTCAAGCCGAATTGCTTAAAGCACTTAATACCGTGTTAGGTGAAGAGTGCCACATGAGCATCGAAATAGGGGAGAGTGGAGAAACACCACTTGAACTTAGAGATAGGCTCTATCAAGAGAAATTACAGCAAGCGCTGAACAGTTTAGAAAACGATCCAAATGTTCAATTTATTGAACGTCGTTTTGCTGCAGAGCTTGATAAAGATAGTGTGCGCCCTATCTAATAATCGAATGGAATGGGGTTGAAAACCTAAGGGTATAACCCCATTAATTGATGCAACACCTCATTAAACCAGAGAGATAAACATGTTTGGTAAAGGCGGTATGGGCAACCTAATGAAGCAAGCCCAGCAAATGCAAGATCGCATGCAAAAGCTTCAAGAAGAAATCGCGAATATGGAAGTAACTGGCGAGTCTGGTGCTGGCCTAGTAAAAGTTACTATCACTGGTAGTCACAGCGTACGTCGTGTTGACATCGATGAAAGTTTGATGGAAGACGACAAAGAAATGCTTGAAGATTTGATCGCTGCGGCGTTCAACGATGCGGCCCGTCGTGTTGAAGAAACTCAAAAAGAGAAAATGGCTTCTGTAACTGGCGGTATGCAACTACCACCAGGTATGAAAATGCCATTCTAATCTGCTGATATTTAATTAAGCGGACTTTTAATGCGTACCAGTCATATGCTGGAGCAATTGATGGAGGCCTTACGTTGTCTACCTGGGGTTGGCCCCAAGTCGGCGCAGCGTATGGCCTTTCATTTGTTACAGCGCGATAGAAAAGGCGGTTTGCAACTTGCAGATGCGCTTAGCCAGGCAATGACAGAAATCGGTCATTGTACTGAGTGTCGAACCTTCACCGAAGAAGAAGTCTGTCATATTTGTACTAACCCAAAACGCCAAGAAAATGGTCAAATTTGTGTGGTAGAAAGCCCGGCAGACATTGCTGCAGTCGAAGCAACGGGCCAGTATTCTGGTCGATACTTTGTTCTTATGGGACATTTGTCACCACTAGACGGTATTGGTCCAAGTGATATTGGACTGGATGTGCTTGATTACCGCTTACGTCGCGGTGATATAGCCGAAGTGATTTTAGCAACAAACCCGACGGTTGAAGGCGAAGCCACTGCACATTACATCGCAGAGCTATGTAAAGAACACCAAGTTGATGCCAGCCGCATCGCGCATGGTGTGCCTGTCGGTGGAGAACTTGAGCTTGTCGATGGCACGACGTTGTCACACTCGCTGTTAGGTCGACACAGAATTTAATAAAAAGCCGCTGAATTCAGCGGCTTTTTTGATTTTGGGAGTTGAGAACGATTAATCGTTCGATTCTTTACCAAGAAGGTTTTTGTAGATGACTGCACCAAGTACACCACCCAAAATAGGCGCAATCCAGAACAGCCATAATTGAGAAACTGCCCAGTCACCCACATACATTGCGACTGCTGTACTACGAGCCGGGTTTACTGAGGTGTTTGTGACAGGAATGCTGATCAGGTGAATAAGAGTCAGACACAAACCAATCGCTATAGGTGCAAAACCTTGAGGTGCACGTTTGTCTGTCGCCCCCATGATTACGATAAGGAACATCATCGTCATTATAACTTCAGAAACTAGCGCAGCGAGCATGGAGTACTGACCCGGCGAGTGTTCACCATAACCATTGGCGGCAAAACCAGAACCCACAACATCGAATCCAGCTTGTCCTGTCGCGATGACATAAAGAATGCCACCAGCGATCAGCCCGCCGAGCACTTGTGCGATGATGTAAGGCGCAACGTCTTTTGTCTCAAAACGACCGCCAGCCCAAAGACCAACCGTCACTGCCGGGTTCAAGTGACAACCTGAAATATGACCGATTGCAAATGCCATGGTTAAAACGGTTAAACCAAAGGCCAGAGCAACGCCCAGCAGACCAATACCCACATCTGGGAAACCTGCAGCCAACACTGCGCTACCGCAGCCGCCCAATACTAGCCAGAACGTACCAAAAGCCTCTGCCAAATACTTGTTCATGTTACTTCCTAATTTCTACTTAAATGACCCGCTGAACATAGTCGAGAATTGTCAATAAAGTGTGAGGGAGATCGCGTAAAGACTGCAAATAGGACGGTATGTGGCAAGAGTTCTCAAGGATGAGAGAAAAGCAAGGAGAGGAGAGGTTGAATCTTAAGGTTGCCTTGGCCATCACTACCTGAGTAACAGCCAAGGCAAAGTAGGTTTTAGCTAAATGCGACGAAAGGTGATACGCACAACAAAATACCAGTCGCAATAATCAAGTAAAGCGACGCGCCTTTGTATTTGTGTAAAGAAGGCACTTGGTAGACAAGGTAAGCTGGAATCAAACAGCCAATCAAACCAAAGATAGGGCTACATACTGATGTAAAGCTCAGAACTGGTAGATTCAATACAATTGCACCCCACGCCATGAGAATCGCAAAGAGAATGATTCCCTTGGTAACTAAGTCTTTATTGATCTTATCTTCAGGCATGACCTTTTTTAGAGCCAGCATCGCTAGACCTTGGCAAGAATCGCGGAAACCTAAGTACACGCCAAAAAACGCAGTCATTACTGAGAAAATATTCAGCATCAAACTCATTAGTTTTAGCGTCGTGCCGTCCATACCTTGCGCAACCATCGCAAGAGCAGAGATGTTCTCTTCTGCTGCTTTAACCGCTTGTTCATGTGACATCGCAAGCGTAAAGGAAATCGCGTAGAAGAAGACGGTCACAAACAAGATACCGAAAGCAATTTTCATTGCGCGCATGGCTTTAAAGCGAGCAACCTCAATCGATTTTTCTTTTGATCGGTACGAGATCACCATTGGGCTCAAGCTTTGAATGAAGAGAATAGACGTTAGAGTAAACGGCAGTAGCTCAATTGCATCTTTCAAACCAGCGCCTGTTTCTGGAATTGCACCGACATTCGCTACATCCCATTTTTCGATCATCATGACGCCAAGTAATGCAACGGTACAAAGTTTAATCAGTACAAGACCAGTACTGACCTTAAACAAAATCTTTTCACCACGAGATGCAATAGCGACCAGCGCGCACACTAAAGCCAGACCATATAGCGGGTTTTCAGACAATAAACCTTCCGTGATGCCAAAACTATGTAGGAAAGATGCCGAGTCATTGTTGATAGCTGTTGAGTAAACAAAGACCCAAATTACCAACATGATGAAGTAGAGCACACCTAATAACGCCCCCCATTTGTTACCAAGGTAACCGGAAATGACGCCAGCGTAATCTTGGCACTTTGGTGAACTTGAGAGAGTGTTGATGAAAAGGCGTTGGAACAAGTACATCGCTGGGTAGCCGATCACGGCAGAGGCCAAGAATACCCAAAGGCTCAGTACGCCTACTTTTACTGGTAAAAAGACAATACCGGCACCGATTGCCATGCCGATACTCATGATCACCCATCCCCAGTCTGTGCTATCAAACTTGATCGCGGCTTTCCACTCGTCTAGGGCCATGCCTGCTTTTACGTGCGGTGGCTCTTTACCGATGGGTAAGGTTTGTGTAGGTGCTGTCACGCTCATCTTATTGTTTCTCTTGTTAGTATGAATTTTTCTCAAAT
>NZ_WXWT01000123.1:0-14506 GCF_009904725.1 Vibrio sp. V43_P6S15P86 | reverse complement strand
GCGCCGCTCTCAATAGCAGGCGAGAGCGGTATAGGGTATTACTTTTTGAAAATGTACTAACAGCGTTAAAGGCATTGCTGCCTCTCTCGATTCGGGAGAGGCTTTTTTTTGCTAGTAAGTTGGGCTGAATCGCACTGGAGGTGTTATGTCGCAAGGATGCAAAAAAACCACTTGTCCCTATTGTGGTGTTGGATGTGGTGTCGAGGTCAATGCGAAAGGAATCGTTGGGGATGCGTGTCATCCTGCAAATGCGGGCTCACTGTGCGTAAAGGGCGTCGCGTTGGCAGAGAGCTTGAATATGCCTTCGCGCTTGCTGTATCCAAAGCTTGTCACCAAGCAGCGACCTCAAGGGCAAGAAGTGCAATGGCAACAAGCCACGGATCTGATTGCAGAGAAGATTCATCAAGCGAAAGCGGAGTTTGGACCGGATTCCGTCGCGATGTACGTGTCAGGGCAGTTGTTAACTGAAGACTATTACGTCGCCAACAAACTCATGAAAGGCTATGTTGGCAGCGCAAACATCGATACGAACTCGCGTTTGTGTATGTCTTCGGCGGTTGCGGCTCATGTACGAGCATTTGGCGAAGATGTCGTTCCTGTCAATTACGACGACATTGATAATACCGAGCTGCTGGTCATCTGCGGTGCTAATACCGCTTGGACGCACCCTGTTTTATTCCGACGTATTCAACAAGCGAGAGAAAACAATCCTAACCTCAAGCTGGTGGTCATTGACCCGCGTGAAACGGTCACCGCACAGCAAGCGGATTTGCATCTACCGATTAAAAACGACGGAGACGTGTCGTTATTCAATGGGCTGCTGAAGTTTCTTGTCGAGCAGCAATGCATTGATTCTGAATACATAAATTCCTATACCGACGGGTTTGATGCGCTTGCAGAAGAAGTCTCTGATTCGCGTTACGATGTCACTAATCTGTCGTCTTCCATTGGTATTTCAGAAGAAAAACTCACGACATTCTTCCAATGGTTTGCACAAAGCCCAACCGCAATCACGCTGTTTTGCCAAGGGGTTAACCAAGCCGAAAATGGTGTCGATAAAGGCAATGCCATTATTAATGCACATTTGGCATCAGGTAAAATTGCCAAGTCAGGTTGCGGGCCGTTTTCTATTACAGGTCAGCCGAACGCGATGGGTGGGCGAGAAGTGGGTGGTTTGGCAAACCAATTAGCGGTTCATCGTGCTTTTGACGCAGAGTCTATCAAGCAAGTGCAGGCGTTTTGGGATTCACCAGAAATTGCCACTCAACCCGGTTTAAAAGCCGTTGAACTGTTTGAGGCGGTAGAACGTGGTGAGATTAAAGTTCTCTGGATCATGGCAACCAATCCCGTTGTCTCTTTACCAGATAACCAATTGGTAAAACGTGCACTAGAGATTTGTCCGTTTGTGGTTGTTTCCGATATCACAGCGGATTCGGATGTAGCGCATTACGCGGACCTGTTGCTGCCCGCCGCTGGTTGGGGGGGAAAACAAGGTATGGTCACCAACTCTGAGCGTCGACTTTCAAGGCAGCGCCAGTTTCAAACGCCTCCGGGTGAAGCAAAGTCAGATTGGTGGGCGATAAGCCAAGTCGGACAAGCTCTGTGTGCATTGGAAAAGACACAAAATGGTTTTGCGTTTACTTCAGAGCGGGCGGTATTCAGGGAATATGCGGCGATGACAGGCATGAATGCAGATTCGCCATTGAAGCTAGATCTTTCTCAATACGCCAACTTAACCGAGCAAGAATACGAAGAGTGGGTGCCGACACAATGGGGAGGAGAGCGCCCTTTTGCTGATGGCATCTATTCGCACCCAGATGGTAAAGCGCGTTTTGTCGTGACCAGCGAATTACCTCAACGCTTAGAGAGAACAAAAGGCTGGTGGCTCAATACGGGCAGGCAACGTGACCAATGGCATACCATGACGCGTACAGGGCATATCGCACACCTAGCCGCCTCTGAGTTAGAGCCAACCGTGTACATGAATACACTCTCCGCCACTCAAAATCGCTTAAAAGCAGGACAACTCACCAAGCTGTTTCAGCCTACTTCAAACACCGGTATTTATGCCAAAGTTGCCATTGATGAAGGTTTAGGTTTTCAAGAACTGTTTATGTCAATGCATTGGGCAGGTCGATATGGCGGTGAAAGCATTGTTAACGCGATAGTAAACAGCGCAAAAGACCCTATTTCTGGGCAACCTGCGTTTAAGTCGTCTTATGTTGAAGTGCAAGACGCAGCGGTAAAAACCTACGGTATGTTCATCGGTACACAGTTTGATTCCGGCAAGTTTCTCTACAGCGCATTTCAAGCAGAAAGCAATTTGGGCATCTGGCGCTTTGCACACGATGAACGACCAAAAAAGCAGAGTTTTTGTCGAACGGAAAAGAGTCGCAGAATTGCGATAGATATTGCCCAAGGTTGGCTAGCGGTGGATTACGACCTTGTTGGAGACGTTCGTATCATTCGTTCTGTTTTGGTGGTGTCTAGTGAACCGATTCAAACCGACTACACCAACTTTACCGGCTTGATTGGTAAGCCGATGGAGCTATCGCAGCTTCTTACCATCACTCAATCGCAAAGCAGTGCCAAACTGGTTTGTAGTTGTTTCCGAGTTACTGATAAACAAATACATGACGCGATGGAGAAACAAGACTGCACGTCACTGACCCAACTGCAAAACAAACTCAAATGCGGTACTAACTGTGGCTCGTGTGTTTCTCAAATCAAACAGATGGTCGACAGCCATCAGCATCAAAAGGGCAAACAGCAAGCGAGCCAGCAAAGTCTGGCTATTCAAATAAAGTAAGTCATAAAGAGGATAAGCACATGGAAGCGCCTTATCAAAAGTCTTGGTTTAAGAAAGGACAAGCGAGTCAGAATCAAGAACGCTCGTCTCGCTTTTCTAAGCATGACCAAGCAAGCAAACTGAACCAACTTTTAGAAGACCATTCAATAGACCTCGACGCGAACCACAAAGGTTTTGTCTCGATTGTCGGAGCTGGGCCGCACGATCCTGACTTGTTAACCGTAAAGGCAGTGAAAGCGATTATGTCGGCAGAGGTTCTGCTGTACGACCGTTTGGTTAACAAAGATATTTTGGAGTTGGCTTCGCCACAAGCCGATTGGATTTACGTGGGCAAACGATGCGGACAACCTAGTATTGGTCAGGAAGAAATTTGTGACTTGATGGTGTCGCTCGCCCTGCAAGGAAAGCGAGTTGTGCGCTTAAAAGGGGGAGATCCTTTCGTATTTGGCCGTGGAGGCGAAGAAGCATTAGCGCTCGTCAAATACTCAATCGCGTACGAAGTCATTCCCGGCATTACCGCTGCGATTGGATGTTCAGCAAACAGCTTGATTCCGCTGACTCATCGTGGCGTTGCTCGTAGCGTTACCTTTGTGACGGGGCAAGTGGTAACAGGCGCATTTGAAGCGTGGAGCCAACTGATGCAAAGCGGACAAACGTTAGTCTTCTATATGGGGCTAGAAAAGTCATCGCAAATACAAACGGGTTTATTAGGCTCCGGTTTGAGAGAAGATTTCCCTGTCGCGATCATCACTCATGGTTGCAGCCCTCAACAACAAGTGCACGTTACACAACTCAATCAGCTCAATGATTTATCGATTACACTTAAAGGCGTGAGCCCAGCATTGATTGTGATGGGAGAAGTTGTCAAACTGCGCGAACAACTAATAGAAACCGTACAGTCAGTGACGGAATACGAGGGAATATGAGCAGCATTTTGGAATGTATTAGAACAGTCGGTCGTGGCGAACGTGGTAGAAAACCACTGAACTTTGACCAAGCGTTTCGAGTTATGGATGAATACCTAAACGGTGAGTGCGACGACGATCAGATGGCAATGTTATTGATGCTGATTCGTGTACAGAACGAGACTCAACAAGAAATCGCTGGCTTTGTGAAAGCATTCCAATCTCGCATGCCTGCTATTGGGGCAGACATCGACTGGCCATGTTATGCAGGTAAACGTGAAGCGGCAGGTCAACCTTGGCACCTGTTGGCAGCGAAGATCCTCGCCGATAATGGTCATAAAGTGCTGATGCACGGCTATCACGACCGTCAATCTGGACGTTTACACGCCGAAGATTACCTCGACAAGTTTGCTATCGAGAAAGCGGAATCAGCAGAAGACGCAAAGCGTGTGTTAGAAACACAAAACATCGTTTATCTACCGCTGAGTGCGTTTGCTCCACAAGCAGAAACCATGATCGGTTGGAAGAATCGTTATGGGCTTAGAACGCCGATTAATACCGTGGTTCGTGCATTGAATCCGGGGCAGGCGACGGTTGGTATTCGTGGTAGCTTCCATCCTGGATTCCAACAACTTCATGCTGAAGTTGAATATGAAATCGGTCAAACCGCTCACGCCGTTGTGTCATTCAAAGGACAATCGGGTGAGTCAGAATACAACCCGAAAGTAAGTCAAACTGTTTGGCTAAGCCAAACAAGCGGCGTGACATCGCACTACTGGACGGAGCAAATGCTGTCTGAGGTGCCAATGCCTACGAACTGTCCGTTTGGGACGTCAGAAGATGACATGAATCAAATGGCGAATACGGTTTTGGCAACGATGACAGTTGTGCTCTTTGCTCAAGTGCACGATAGGGAGCGGGCCTTTGAACGTGCGTTTGCTTATTGGGAAAACTATTGTTGTGGCAGTTAATCCTGTGACGAGCTAACCGCGAAACGTTGTTGGATCGGAATCCTTTATCTATTGTTTGTGTAAGCTTGTCAGTGATGTATTTATCACTTGAAGTGTCTCACAGCTGGTTGGGGCAAACATCAGTGAGGCGTGATGAGTTTACTTTTCGATAAGAAATGAGGACAAGGATAATGGTTCTAAAGCACTCAAATTCTAACAACAAGGCGTCACATCCCATTCCACAAGAAGCTTTCGATTGGTATGACGAATACGCACATGGCAAAATCTCTCGTCGAGAGTTTCTCAACCGTCTTGGTGGCCTCGCTGTTTTAGGTTTTAGTATGACGGCCCTGGTTGATGCTCTGACTCCAAATTATGCACTCGCAGAGCAAGTTTCCTTTAATGATCCTGAGATCAAAGCAACCTATGAAACCTTTGCTTCGCCCAATGGACATGGAGAAGGTCGCGGCTATTTGGTTGTGCCACAAAAGAAGACCTTAAAATCGCCGACAGTGTTGGTGATTCATGAAAATCGAGGTCTAAACCCATACATCAAAGATGTCGCCAGACGACTCGCGAAAGACGGCTTTATTGCTTTCGCTCCTGACGCGCTTTATCCACTCGGTGGCTATCCGGGGAACGACGATGAAGGTCGCGCCATGCAGAAAGAGATGGACAGAGCCAAGATCGAACAAGATTTTATTGCTGCTGCTAATTTCATTAAACACTACGAGGGTGGGAACGGTAAATTGGGCGCAGTTGGGTTCTGCTTCGGTGGATACATCGTCAATATGCTTGCAGCGGTAATGCCAGAAGAGCTGGATGCAGGTGTGCCTTTCTACGGAACACCAGCGGCGCAAGAGATTCAAAAGCAGGTCAAAGGGCCGTTGATGATTCACTTCGCAGGGCTCGATAAGCGCGTCAACGACACATGGCCTGCCTATGAGCAGCAATTGATCGCGAACGATGCGCAATATCAGGCGTTAATGTATGAAAACGTCAATCATGGCTTCCACAACGACTCAACGGCACGCTACGCACCAGAAGAAGCGGCGCTCGCGTGGGAACGCACACTAGGCTTCTTCAAAGAACATCTTACCTCTAGTTAAAATGCTTCAACTTTAATTGGCACAGTCCTTGTTATGTCTCTCTTAGTGAGTGAGATATAAACAAGGAATGTGCATGACTCGATCAACGTCAAAAACACCCATCATAGTGTGCTGTGATAGCCTTCAAGAGCAGGCTCGACTGTCCGGCTTGTTGAGCAAAGATTACGACAACATCGTTGGCTGCCAATTGGCGCAACTAGAAACGCTGATGCAGAGAGAGAGCACTGCAAGCGTTGTAGTCGGATGGCAGCAGCCGACGGCGGAACTGCGTTTGATTGTCGATTTCTGTCGCAGAAAATCGGCACCACTCCTTATCGTGTTGAAGCAACTATCATCTAATGATATCAATCGGTTATCAGAAAAAATGGACTATGTTCTCATACCGCACGATAGCGAGTTTTCACTTCAACCTTGGATTGAACATGCGACATTAGTGAGAGCGAAATTCGAAAGTATGCAATCGGAAATTGAATTGCTGACCCATAAGATCGAAGAGCGCAAGCTGGTGGAAAAAGCCAAAGGTCTGCTGATGAAGATGCACAGCGTTGATGAAGAGCAGGCTTATAAAGCGTTAAGAAACTCCGCCATGCAATCGAGTCAAACGCTCTCTCAAGTGGCGAAGAATCTGATTACGGCATTGCAGTTAATGGATTAACTTCTCTACTACTTTGGAGTTATGGCAGAAATTCTACCGTGGTGCGTGTTGCACTAACAGCAAGCAAAAACAGTTGCTTGGTTACGAGGGTAGACTCTAATGTGCTGTATTTAAAGTAGAAAATAAGTTGGCACAGTACTTGGATTAGTTAAAACGGGTTTATTGTTGAATCGCTTATCTCAATTATCAACGGCGGTAATTGTAGACTTAGCAACGGCGCTACTGCTCTTCGGAGTAGTGGCGCTTTTTTTATGGGAGCAAACCAATGAAATGGAGTTCGATGCTGAAAGTGTCAGCAATTTCGTTATCGGTATTCACCGCGGTCAGCGTAAAGGCAGAGTTGGGTGAGCCAGAAATTGAAGACCTGAAGTTTGGTTTTATTAAGTTAACCGATATGGCACCGCTGGCGGTTGCTTATGAGAAAGGCTTTTTTGAAGACGAAGGCTTGTATGTAACTTTAGAGGCGCAAGCAAACTGGAAGGTGCTTTTAGACCGAGTTATCGATGGTGAGCTTGCTGGTGCGCACATGCTTGCTGGTCAGCCATTGGGCGCAACGATTGGTGTCGGCACAAAAGCGGAAGTGATTACCGCGTTCAGTATGGATTTGAACGGCAACGCAATCACGGTTTCCAAGGATACTTGGGAGCAGATGAAGCAATACATTCCAAAACAACCAGATGGCAAACCTGTTCACCCAATCAAAGCGGATGCCTTAAAACCAGTTGTGGACAGCTATCTGGATAAAGGTAAACCGTTCAACATGGGTATGGTGTTCCCTGTATCGACGCACAACTATGAGTTGCGATACTGGTTAGCGGCAGGTGGGATTCATCCAGGCTTTTATGCTCCAGAATCCGGTGACAACAGTGGCCAGTTGGATGCTGACGTTCTTTTGAGTGTTACACCGCCACCACAAATGCCAGCGACAATGGAAGCGGGCACGATCAAAGGGTACTGCGTAGGCGAACCATGGAACCAACAAGCCGTATTCAAAGGCATTGGTACGCCCGTCGTGACCGACTACGAAATCTGGAAGAACAACCCAGAGAAAGTATTTGGTGTTTCCAAAGCTTGGGCTGAGAAGTATCCAAACACGCACATTCGCGTAGTGAAAGCCTTGATTCGAGCTGCACATTGGTTGGATGAAAACGACAATGCCAACCGCCAAGAAGCAGTGAAGATGCTATCAAAAAGTGAGTATGTTGGAGCGGATGCCGAAGTTATCGCCAACTCAATGACGGGCACATTTGAATACGAGAAAGGCGACAAACGAGACGTGCCAGACTTCAACGTGTTCTTCCGTCATAACGCCACTTACCCGTATTACAGCGATGCGATTTGGTATCTGACCCAAATGCGCCGCTGGGGACAAATCTCAAGCGAGAAATCCGATGATTGGTACATGGATGTGGCAAAAGAGGTTTACCGTCCAGATATCTACCAACAAGCGGCTCAAGCGCTAATTGAAGATGGTGTGTTGAGCAAAAAAGACTTCCCAGATTTCAGTGCTGAAGATGGTTTCCGTGCGCCACAAACACACTTTATCGACAACATCGTTTATGACGGTCGTGAGCCAAATAAATATCTCGAGAAGTTCTCTATCGGGCTTAAAGGAAAAGACAAAGTTTAACCATAACAGTATACCCAAGTAACCCCAAGAGGCGAGGTTCAGCGAGAATGTATTTGCTTGAAGACGAGGCAACGAGTTGAAAATCTAGTGGTTCTAAATTGAAGGTCGTTAACGAAGTATACAAGCAAAAACAACTCGCCCTGTGGGAGCGTGTCACTGACACAACTTCATCGTTAAACAATTTGGAAAGAAAAGGTTCTTCCACGGCATTGTTTGCCTTGAATTTGAATCAGTGACAACGCTCTGAATCCGCCCCTTTGAGGTCACTTGGGTATAGATGCCACAGGCGAGGGGATTCGCTTGTGGTAACAAGGATGTAAATTTTTTAGGAGTGAGTATGTCTAGTAATGTCATTTCCCTTTTTCCTGCTAAGCAGGTAGTGAACCGAAGTCGGTTGGTGCTTTTGCCCGTCATTGGCTTGCTGATCTTTTTGGCAATGTGGCACTTAGCGGCGAGAGAAGTGCAAACCTCATTAGGTACACTACCGGGACCTGTGCAAACTTTTCAGCAGTTCAGCAACCTTGTCGATGACCATTGGCAAGAGCGAGAAAAAGAACAAGCGTTTATCGAGCGTCAGGAAAAGCGCAATGCTGCGAAGTTAGCCAAGAATCCAGACGCGGAAGTGAAGATTCGTCCTTACACAGGTAAGCCGACGTTCTTCGACCAAATTGTGACGAGCTTAGTGACTGTGACAGCGGGCTTTCTGCTGGCGACGGTTATCGCGATTCCACTTGGCATCGTGCTTGGTCTGAATCAAGGACTGTATCAAGCGTTCAACCCCATCATTCAATTGCTCAAGCCTGTATCACCTTTGGCATGGCTGCCTATCGTAACCATGGTGGTGAGTGCCACTTACGTGAGTGATGACCCGATGTTTGCTAAGTCGTTCATTAACTCTCTGATCACCGTGGCGCTGTGTAGCTTATGGCCGACGCTGATTAACACCGCAGTGGGTGTGACGAGCGTTGATAAAGACTTAGTTAACGTGAGTAAAGTGCTCCAACTTTCGTGGTGGCAGCACATCCGCACCATCGTTTTACCTTCTGCCATACCAATGATCTTCACCGGTTTACGTCTCTCTTTAGGTATCGCTTGGATGGTGTTGATTGCGGCAGAAATGCTCGCGCAAAACCCTGGGTTAGGCAAGTTTGTTTGGGATGAGTTCCAAAACGGCAGTTCGGCATCATTGGGTCGCATCATGGTGGCGGTCATCACTATCGGCTTTATTGGTTTGATGCTCGATAGAGGCATGCTGCAACTTCAAAAGTGGCTGTCTTGGAATAAACAACAAGCGTTGAGATAAGGGAAAAGATCATGGAAAAAGCATTATTAGATCTAACGCGTTTAGGGATGCGATTCCCAACGCCAGATGGCGAATTCATCGCGCTTAAGAACGTCGATTTGCAAATCAATAAAGGCGAGTTTGTATCGCTGATTGGCCACTCTGGTTGCGGAAAATCAACGGTATTGAACTTAGTTGCGGGTCTGCACATGCCAACAGACGGCGGCGTGATCGTCGATGGACGAGAAGTGGCAGGGCCGGGACCTGACCGTGCGGTTGTGTTCCAAAACCATTCACTATTGCCTTGGCTCACCGTGTATCAAAATGTTGAGCTCGCAGTAAAACAAATTGCCGGCAAAAAGGGCAAAGCGTGGATTCAGGAACAAGTGAATCACTATTTAGAGTTGATTCAAATGCAGCATGCCGCGCACAAAAAGCCGGATGAAATCTCTGGTGGTATGAAGCAGCGAGTCGGCATCGCGAGAGCACTGGCACTTCAACCAAAGGTTTTATTGATGGATGAACCATTTGGCGCGTTGGATGCGCTAACACGCGCGCATTTACAGGATGCACTGATGAAGATTCAAGCCGAGCTAAACAACACCGTCATCATGATTACCCACGACGTGGATGAAGCGGTGCTGCTATCCGACAAAATCGTGATGATGACTAACGGGCCGGCGGCAACCATTGGTGAAGTGTTAGAAGTGAATCTACCTCGCCCTCGCGAGCGTGTAGCACTGGCGGATGATGCGCAGTATCAAAAGTGTCGACAAGCGGTGCTGAAGTTCCTTTACGAGAAGCAATCCAAAGTCGAGATTCCTGCTTCGAAAGAAGACAAATCCAAAACCGCAGCGCAAACGGCATAAGGAGGCAGCGATGAACAGTCCTTTAACGATTCCAGTAAAGAACGCATTGAGCCACATCGTTGTGGTAGGCAACGGTATGGTCGGGCAACACCTCGTCGAGCAATTAGTGCAGAAAAACGCGCATTTGGAGCACCGAATTACCGTTATTGGTGCAGAGCGTTTTATCGCGTATGACCGTGTACAACTCTCTTCTTTATTTGCGGGTAAGTCCCATGATGATTTGATGCTGAGTAACCAAGAATGGTACGACATGCATGGCATCCAACTAGTACTTGGCAGCCAAGTAACAGGCATCGACAGAGAGCAAAAGCGTATTCTGCTTGATGGTGAAGATGTGCTGGGTTACGACCAACTTGTGCTCGCGACCGGTTCCTACCCATTTGTGCCGCCAATTGAAGGTAAAGACCGCGACAACGTGTTTGTCTACCGTACGCTTGATGACCTTTCACAAATCAAAAAAGCATGTGAAGGCGCAAGAACGGGCGCAGTGATTGGCGGTGGCTTATTGGGTTTAGAGGCGGCAAATGCACTCAAACTATTGGGGCTAGAAACTCACGTTATTGAATTTGCGCCTCGTCTGATGCCCGTACAGTTAGATGATGGTGCTGGCTTAGTGCTGAAAGAGAAGATTGAAGCGCTAGGGCTAACAGTACACACCTCAACGGGTACGGAACGAATCTGCGATGGTGAAACGGCTAAGCATCGTATGGTGTTTAAAGACAAAGATCCTCTCGAAGTTGATGTGATAGTCTTCTCCGCAGGCATTCGCCCTCAAGATGAGTTGGCAAGGCTGGCTGAGCTAGAAGTAGGTGAGCGAGGTGGCATTGTGATTAACAACCAATGCCAAACCAGCGATGAGAATATTTACGCGATTGGCGAATGTGCCCTTTGGGAGCAGAAGATCTTTGGTTTAGTCGCACCCGGTTACACCATGGCGAGAACCACTGCCGATGTCTTGACTGGAATGCCGAGTGAAGGTTTTAAAGGTGCGGACATGAGCACCAAGCTTAAGCTGCTTGGGGTGGATGTGGCGTCTATTGGCGATGCACAAATGCAGACCGAAGGCGCACAAGAAATGGTCTTGCAAGATGCGGTTGCAGGCATCTACAAAAAGCTGGTGGTTGATGCGAGCGGCACCCAATTGCTTGGTGCGATTCTCGTCGGTGACAACAGCGATTACGATGCGCTCTTACAGTGTTATTTGAACAAAACGGTTCTGCCAGACCACGCGGCGAACCTGCTGTTTGATACCGGAATGCTGGACGGAGAGATGCCAGACAGCGCTATCATCTGTTCTTGTCACAACGTCACAAAAGGCGACTTAGTTGCCGAGATTCAAGCTGGCACTACCAACCTGACGGACCTTAAAGCCAATACCAAAGCCGGTACTGGCTGTGGTGGCTGTAGCAATATGGTGAAGTCGGTATTGGATACTCAATTGGCAGCCATGGGGGTAGAGGTTAACAACCACCTTTGTGAGCACTTTGAGCTGAGTCGGCAAGAGATGTTCCATATTTGCCAAGTGGAACAGATCAAAGACTTCGACACCTTAATCGCACTGCATGGCAAAGGGCATGGGTGTGATATCTGTAAGCCGACAGCAGCATCAGTGTTTGCTTCTTTGTGGAATGAACACATCATGGAGCCACAGCATCAATCTCTACAAGATTCTAACGATGCCTTTATGGCAAACCTGCAAAAAGATGGCTCTTACTCGATTGTGCCTCGTGTTCCGGGGGGCGAAATTACACCAGACAAACTCATCGTACTTGGTGAAGTCGCTCAGCAATACGATCTGTACACCAAGATCACTGGCGGTCAGCGCGTGGATTTATTTGGCGCGCAGTTAGAACAGCTTCCTGAAATCTGGCAAACCTTAATTGATGCTGGTTTTGAAACAGGGCACGCCTACGGCAAATCGGTGCGCACCGTGAAATCTTGCGTGGGTTCTACTTGGTGTCGCTATGGTGTTGATGACTCGGTCGGATTAGCCATTGAGTTAGAGAACCGCTACAAAGGATTGCGAGCGCCCCATAAGCTTAAGTTTGCCGTATCGGGCTGTACTCGTGAGTGTGCAGAAGCGCAAAGTAAAGACATTGGGGTGATCGCCACCGAAAACGGCTGGAATCTATACGTTTGTGGTAATGGCGGCATGAGACCAAGACACGCTGATTTATTTGCATCCGACTTATCCAAATCAGAGTTGATCACCATGATTGACCGAGTATTGATGTTCTACGTCAGCACCGCTGATCGCTTGCAGCGTACGTCAGTGTGGATGGAGAACATGGAAGGGGGCTTAAATTACCTTAAACAAGTTATTCTGGATGACTCTCTCAACCTATGTGATTCTTTGGATGAACAAATGGCACGAGTCGTAGATACCTATCAATGTGAGTGGAAGAGTACGTTGGATAACCCTCAGAAACTGCAACGCTTCCGTCCTTTCTTGAACAGCACGTCGGGCAGTAAAGTCTTGCCGTACCAACGTGTGCGGTCAGCGTATTCCAGTGAAACAGGAGGTGTAAATGGCAGCTTTAACCAAAGTGAAATTGTGTCAGCTTGATGACCTAATGCCGTTCATCGGTGCCACTGTGTTAATTGAAGGCGAGCATGTCGCGTTATTCTGCATTCCTGATAGCGGTGTTTACGCCGTTCAAGATTGGGACCCAATTGGTAAGGCTTATGTGATGAGTCGAGGGATTGTCGGTGATATCGATGGTGAGATGTGTGTTGCGTCACCACTGTACAAACAGCATTTCAGCTTAAAGAGTGGGCAGTGTTTGGAAGACGAAGCGCACTGTCTAAAAACGTGGCGAGTAACGGTCGACGATAATCAGGTTTGCTACTTAGTCGAGGAATAACCCCCGAATATTGCAACTTGGCTTGGAATAAGTGAATTCTTAGCGTAAGAGACAAGCGAATAAAGGTCCAGAGACCACACGGTGAGGCTCTGGAGCTTTTACTATTTGGAATGATTCACTTGTAGTTCGGTATAGCCAGTCGAGTCGTCCATCGATCTGGTGAATTCAAGTTCTGAGTAAGAATGGATGATCAATTCTGCGGTAGTATCAATCTCTGTGCCTTCCAGCAAATGCCCACCCCAAACTCGTCCTTCACGATCAGACACCGAGATATGAACGTGCTGATGTTCAGGCGTTAGGGTTCCCATCACAGAGACGATTTCAAATGGCTCTTGTTTGGTTAACGTACTCTCTGCACCTGCCAAACGAAGGTTGAGGTCAGAAACACAACCAACGCATGAAGCAATCGAGCCTGCTTTGATACCATGCTGCTCGACCAATTTCGCTAAGCTCAGCTTTAAATCCATGCCCTTGGTAAGACGTACTGCTATCACTTCAATCGACATGTTATTTCCTAATCAATACCAGTAAGCAGGAAAGCGCCGTATCCAAATCGGCATAACGTTTGGCTTTGCCAAGTACGCGCATGCCTTGCATGTTGTTGAGAACAAAACGAGCAAGCTCTTCTGGTTTCAGCGTTTTCGGCACTAAGGTTTCTTTCTGCGCATTGGTCAACGCATCTGCAATGATGTCGATAAGGTGGTCAAACAAAAAATGCCCTTTACGCAGTACGTCATCGTCTTCACCAGCGTGCTCGATCAATGCATTTTGAATAAAACACCCACAGTTGCGTTTGCGTTGCAGCTCAGCAAAAGATTTGAGGAACGATTCCAACTCAGGTAAAGACGCGTCGTCTTTTTCCAAATCATTCAGTGAGGGTAGCGAGACCTTTTTCAAGTAAGTATCGAGCGCTTCGTAGTAGAGCTGTTGCTTGTCACCATAGGTGTTGTAAAGACTGAAGCGGTTGATGTTCAACTCGTCGGTGAGATCAGAAATGGATGTATTAGCGAAACCTTTACGCCAAAAAACGTCCATAGCGACTAATAGTTTTTCTTCTCGATCGAAGTTGGCTTTTCTTGCCATATGCGTACCTACCTGAGCGGTTTTTCTCAAACCACTCCTAAACTTATTGAACAACTTTTGGGAAATGAAGTTCTTGACTGATCGTTTATAAACTGGCTACAGTATATCCTAACCAATCGGTTAGAAAAAGAAAAAAGGATATAAAATGAAGCTCTACGAAACCGCGATAACTCCAAGTTGTAAGCGAGTTAGCATTTTTTTAAAGGAAATTGGTGGCGATGTTGAACGCATCGCTTTAAATGTGCGTGACGGCGAAAATCTAGCGGAAGATTTCAAGCAAAAAAGCGTCAATGGAAAAGTGCCATTGCTTGAGCTTGAAGATGGCACGACGATTTGTGAGAGCGTCGCAA
>NZ_WXWT01000474.1:0-14635 GCF_009904725.1 Vibrio sp. V43_P6S15P86 | reverse complement strand
TACTTAAAGTTTGCGTTAGTTCAAATCTTTCTCGATGAATTCGATTGCAACTTAATCTTTCAGGCACTATTCTGATTTTAAATTGACGTTTACGTAAACTGAATGCAAAGTTGATGCATAGGTGTAAAAGCGGTTACCAGTATCAAAGTTAGGTTTGATCAAATAGTGCTCAATGGAACGCACTTAAAATAACGAAAGGGAGATCAACTATGGTATCGGAATCGCCTCTGTTGCAGGTAAACGATATTTCATTGGCTTTTGGTGGGGTGAAAGCTTTAACTGACGTGAGCTTCCATGTGAATGAAAAGGAAATTTTTTCAATCATTGGTCCAAACGGTGCAGGTAAAACCTCAATGCTCAATTGCATCTCTGGTCGATACACACCAAACAAAGGCTCTGTAATCTTCGCTGGAGATGACGTAACTAAACGTACACCAAGCCAACGAGCTGAGTTAGGGCTGGGAAGAACCTTCCAAAACTTAGCGCTCTTTTCTCATATGTCGGTACTGGACAACATCATGGTTGGCCGACACCACCTACTGAAAAATAACTTCGTCACGGGGCCACTCTATTGGTTCTCCAATGCGCAGAAAGAAGAGATGGCGCACCGCAAATATGTGGAAGACGTGATCGATTTTCTAGAAATCCAGCACATCCGAAAAGCGACTGCAGGCACGCTATCTTACGGCTTACGTAAGCGTGTAGAGCTTGCTCGTGCCATTGCCTTAAAACCTAAGTTACTGCTGCTTGATGAACCAATGGCAGGTATGAACTTGGAAGAAAAGGAAGACATGGCACGTTACATCATGGATCTGAATGAAGAATTAGATATCACGATCATCATGATTGAGCACGACATGGGCGTGGTCATGGACATCTCTAATCGCGTTTTGGTTTTGGATTTCGGTAAACACATTGCTACGGGTGAGCCTGAAGAAGTGATGGCCAACCCACATGTGAAACAAGCGTACTTAGGCGAAGAGTTACCGACATTAGAGGAGAGTGCATAATGGCACAGCAACATAATGATTGGGCAGATATAACCCGCTTAGATACCTTTCCAAAAGTGTTGCAACACAATGCCAAGAACTGGCCCGAACAAGTCGCAATGCGTGAAAAGGAGTTTGGTATATGGCGAGAGTTCACTTGGAAGGATTATGAAAACCGCGTCAAGTGGATGGCACTGGCACTACGAGATTTGGGTATTGGTGAGCAAGATGTCGTTGGTTTGCTAGGTGATAACCGCCCTGAATGGGTATGGGGCGAGTTAGCGGCACATGCGATCAAAGGTTTCTCGCTGGGCATCTATCAAGATTCTATGCACGAAGAGGTGGCGTACCTTATCAACTATGCAAAAGCAAAAGTCGTGATTGCCGAAGATGAAGAGCAATGCGACAAGCTGCTTGAGCTTGGTGATGAAATTCCTAGCGTTGAATACATTATTTACTGCGATCCTCGTGGAATGCGTAAATACGATGATCCAAGATTAATTGATGTTGAACAGGTCTACAAAAAAGGTCAGCTGATTGATAAAGCGGACCCAGACAAATATCTCAATATGGTTGTTGAAACCAAAGGCAGCGATCTTTCAATTCTTTGTACTACGTCGGGTACGACTTCTAAACCAAAATTGGCTCAGCTACACAGTGGCACGTTCTTGGATCACTGTGCGGCTTACTTGCGTGCAGACCCTCGTTCCCCAGGCGACAACTACGTTTCTGTTCTGCCTTTGCCTTGGATTATGGAGCAGGTTTACGTGGTTGGTCAGGCGTTGATTTCTCGTCAAATCGTTAACTTTGTGGAAGAACAAGAAACCATGATGTCCGACTTGCGTGAAATCGGTCCAAACTTTGTGCTGTTAGCGCCACGTGTGTGGGAAAACATTGTGGCAGACGTGTCTGCACGAATGATGGATTCGACACCGTTTAAGCAAAAGATGTACAAACTGGGCATGAGCTTAGCCAACAAAGCGCTGGAGCAGGGTAAACGCTCTAAGTTGGCTGAATGGATTCTTCTGCGTGCTCTGCGTGACCGTTTAGGGTTTTCGAACCTGACATCTGCGGCAACCGGCGGTGCGGCGATGGGACCGGATACTTTCCGTTACCTACAAGCTATTGGTGTGCCACTTAAGCAGCTTTATGGTCAGACCGAAATGTGTGGCGCATACACCGTGCACCAAGCGGATGATGTGGATTACGATTCCGTTGGTGTTGCGTTTGATAATGCAGAAGTGAAAGTCATCAACCCGGACAGCAATGGCGTTGGTGAAATCATCGCGAAAAGTACAGGCATGTTTACTGGCTACTTAAACAACCAAGCAGCATATGATGAAGATGTTCAAGATGGTTGGATGCACACAGGCGATGCGGGCTATTTTAAAGATTCCGGTCACTTGGTGGTGATTGATCGTCTGAAAGATATGTCGGAAACCAGCCATGGCGACCGTTATTCGCCACAGTTTATCGAAAACAAACTCAAGTTCTCGCCGTTTATTGCAGAAGCCGTGGTGGTAGGTAAAGGTCGACCTTGGCTGTCTGCCATCATCTGTATTCGCTATGCGATCGTCGCGAAGTGGGCAGAGCAACGCGGCTTGGCATTTACCAACTACACCAACTTATCTGCTCAACCAGAAGTGTACCAAGCGATTCGTGAAGAAGTTCAAAAAGTGAACGAATCCCTACCGGATGCACAGAAGATCAGCAAATTCATTCTACTTTACAAAGAGCTGGATGCCGACGATGGAGAGCTAACTCGCACACGTAAAGTACGCCGTGGTGTGGTTGCAGAGAAATACGGAGACATCATCGAAACCATCTACAGCGACGATCCAAAAGTCGATGTCGATACAGTGATCACTTATCAAGATGGCACCAAAACACGCATTCAAACGTCGCTAGTTATTGAAACGCTTATTGAGCATGAGCCAACACTAGTGGATAGCGAACAACGGAGGATCGCATAGTGAATACGGATTTATTACTGCAACTCGTCATTAATGGCGTGATCGTTGGCATGTTGTATGGCGTTGTCGCCATGTGCTTTGTATTGATTTACAAATCGACCCAGGTGGTCAACTTTGCTCAGGGTGAGTTCTTGTTGATTGGCGCATGGGTATGTTGGGCGGCATTGGTACACCTACAGTTACCGTTTTTTATCGGCTTTTTACTAACGCTCGCGTTCATGATGATTTTTGGTATCGCCGTGCAAACCATTGTGCTCAGACCGTTGATTGGTGAACCGATTATCTCTGTGATCATGGTGACCATTGGTCTATCGATGTTTTTCCAAGCGCTGATGAAGTGGATATTCGGTGTCTCTGCTGTGTCGTACCCGCAAGTGTTCGAAACCAACGTGGTGAATATCGGAGGTTTGAATGTTGAGTTTGCTTACATTCTGAGCTTGATCTTCTCAATGCTCATCATGGGCGCGTTCTACTGGTTCTTCAAATTCAGCAAAATGGGTCTGGCAATGCGCGCAACGGCATTCAACCAGCAAGTAGCCCAGAGTCTTGGCATTTCCATCAAGAAAGTGTTCGCCATCAGTTGGGCCATTTCGGCAATGGTATCTGCAACAGCAGGGATTGTTATCGGTATCGTTAACGGCGTATCTGACGCGCTATCCATTATTGGTATCAAAGTTTTCCCAGCCGTTATTTTAGGTGGCTTAGATTCGGTAGTCGGCGCAATTGTCGGTGGTATCACCATCGGGGTGCTAGAAAACTTGGCTGAGTTTTTTGATAGCCAATACCTGCAAGTGGGTAACTTATACAACATCGCACCATTCTATGTGCTGTTAATCATTCTTGCCTTCAAGCCATATGGCCTGTTTGGTACCAAAGATATTGAGCGTATTTAAGGAGAAATAACATGGCTCAACTTAGCATGCGCCCATGTGGGGATTTTCGAACCACATACAAAAGCGATACGCCAATTTTTGAAACCAAAACCATCAGAAGCCTTGCGATTGCAGGTGTCATCGCCATGCTGGCAGCACCGCTGGTCTTGGATATTTACTTCCTAAACCTGTTTATTCAGATTGCATACCTCGGTATCGCGGCATTGGGCTTAAACATTTTGGTTGGTTTTACCGGACAAATCTCGCTAGGTCACGGTGCGTTCTTTGGCTTTGGCGCCTTTGCATCGGCTTGGCTAAATAACCAGTTTAACATTCCAGTCGTGTTTGCGATTCCGCTTGCGGGTTACTTAACCATGATTGTGGGGATGCTGTTTGGTCTGCCAGCGGCTCGAATTAAAGGTTTATATCTAGCCATCGCAACGTTGGCGGCGCAGTTTATTTTAGAGGACTTCTTTGCTCGCGCAGATTGGTTCAGTGGCGGCTCATACGGTGCAAGCGCGAACCCAATTAATTTGTTTGGCTTTGAGTTTACGACTGACGAAAGCTTCTTCTACATCGCTCTGTTTGCGCTGATCTTCATGTATATGTGGGCATCAAACTTAATCCGTTCTCGTGACGGTCGCGCGTTTGTCTCAGTACGAGATCACTATCTGTCAGCAGAGATCATGGGCATCAACCTAACCAAGTATCGTCTGCTCTCATTTGGAGTGTGTGCATTCTATGCGGGCATCGGGGGTGCACTCTACGGACATTATCTAGGGTTTGTATCAGCAGAAGGCTTCACCATCATGATGTCTATCCAGTTCTTGGCAATGATCATCATTGGTGGCTTGGGTTCAGTCAAAGGCACATTGATGGGGACGATATTTATCGTATTGCTGCCTGAAGTTTTGGAGTTTGGCGTAACGGGGCTTTCAGCGTTTGGTGATACCACCGCTTTCACTGATGGTCTGGCTTACTTCAAAGAAATGGCGATTGGTCTAGTCATCATGCTGTTCCTCATTTTCGAACCTCAAGGATTATCGCATCGCTGGCAACAGATTCGAGCATATTGGAAACACTATCCGTTCTCATATTAACGTGGAATTAAGTGGAATATACCTCAATAACAAGGACAACGAGTTATGAACAAAGGACATTTAGCGACAACGTTGGTGCTGTCATCTGCACTGTTTACTACTGCAACTTGGGCAAAAGATTCTGTGTTTGTCGGGCAATTAGTCGACTTTTCTGGACCAACTGCCTATGTGAGCAAGCCTTATGGTTCTGGCGTGCGAGACGCATTGCGTTGGATTAACCAAAACGGTGGCATTAACGGTACCGAGCTCGAATTTGAAACAGTAGACATGGCGTACAAAGTACCAGTGGCGATTTCCAACTATAAACGTTGGGTGGCGCGTAAAGACATGGTTGCGCTGCAAGGTTGGGGTACGGCGGATACCGAAGCACTTATTTCGTTTGTTACCAAAGACAAAGTGCCGGTGTTCTCTGCTTCTTACTCTGGTCACTTAACTGACCCAACTGGCAAAAACCCAAAAACCGCGAAACCAGCGCCTTATAATTTCTTTTATGGTGCGTCGTACTCAGATGCGTGCCGTGCGCTAGTTAAGTGGGCGAAAGAAGATTGGGAATCTAAGGGCAATCAAGGTGCGCCGAAATTTACGCACATTGGCGATAACCATCCATTCCCGAATGCGCCAAAAGAAGCGTGTGCAGAGTACGCCAAAGAGCTTGGTTTTGATGTGCAAAACCCAGTCGTTGTGTCACTAAAACCAGGGGACTTCAAAGCACAATGTCTGTCACTTAAAGAGTCTGGCACCAACTACGGTTACATTGCCAATATCGGTAGCTCGGTTATCTCACTCGTGAAGTCTTGCAACACGGTTGGTACTGAGTTCCAGTACATGGCGAACATTTGGGGCGGTGACAAGCCAGTACTTGAAGCGGCGGGCGATGGCCTTAAAGATTACGTTTTTCCTGGCATGACGGCGTTTTGGGGAGACGATAACGAAGGCATGAAACTGGTTCGTGAAATTTCTAAACAGTCTGAATCAGAGCCGGGCGAGTTTAGAACTCACCACTACATTCGCGGCATTTGTTCTGCGTTCTACATGAAAGAAGCGATGGAATGGGCGAAAGACAACGGTGGTATCACGGGTGACAACATCAAGAAAGGCATGTATGTCCATGATAACTGGGTACCAAAAGGCTTAGAGGGCGTGTGTGTTCCTGCTAACTGGCAACCAGAAGATCACCGTGGCACAACAACTGTAAACGTCTTTATGGGTAACAACAACGGCGGTGCAGTCGACATTAAGAAAGTGTCTCAGGTGACGTTGTCACGTCGTGATGATTGGCTAGGTTACTAATCTACGACTTATTAATAACAAAGCTTACTAAAAATAAGGATGGGTGAGAGGAGACTCTCACCCTAGCAAGGAGTGGCTTGATGACAGAATTAGCAACGAATATCGAACCAGCAGAAATATTGCTCTCAGTGAACAATATTGAAGTGGTGTACGACGAAGTAATCTTGGTATTGCGCGGCGTGAGCCTAGAGGTGCCAAAAGGGCAGATCGTGACCTTACTCGGTGCCAACGGTGCGGGTAAATCAACAACGTTGAAGGCAATTTCTGGTCTACTGAAAACCGAAGATGGCGAAGTCACCCGTGGCGAGATCAACTTCATGGGCGAGCGTATTGATAACAAAAGCCCGGAAGAGATCGTCCGTTCAGGTATTTTCCAGGTAATGGAAGGGCGCCGAATCGTTGAAGACATGACGGTAATAGAAAACCTTCGCTTGGGGGCTTATACACGCACGGATAACGAAGTCGAGCAAGACATCGAAATGGTGTTTGACTATTTCCCTCGCCTTAAAGAGCGCACAGGGCTGGCGGGCTATTTGTCAGGTGGTGAGCAGCAAATGTTGGCGATTGGTCGAGCGTTAATGGCTCGTCCGAAAATGATCTTGTTGGATGAGCCGTCGATGGGGCTTTCACCACTGCTGGTGAAAGAGGTGTTCAGTATTATTAACAAAATCAATAAAGATCAAGGCATTACCATGCTGTTGGTTGAGCAGAATGCCAACTTCGCTCTTCAAGCCGCCGATTACGGTTACATCATGGAATCAGGCAAAATCGTTCTGGATGGCAGCAAGCACGAACTGCTAAACAATGAAGATGTGAAAGAGTTCTACCTTGGCGGCGGCGATGAAGATCGCAAGAGCTTCAAGAACCTGAAATCTTACAAACGTCGTAAGCGTTGGTTGTAAGGAGCGATGATGAACGAACTATTTGATGCGAAAGAGTCTTTGCCTCCGCAGGCACGAGAAGAAGCGTTGTTTCAACGTTTGCCGACACTGATTGAAAACGCAAAAGCCAACAGCGAGCACTATGCGGCGCATTTTTCTGAGTTAGAGTCTGCGTTGGCGAATAATCGTGAAGGGCTTGCCCAGTTTCCGATTACGCGCAAATTCAATGTCCCAAGCCAGCAGCAGCTCAATCCGCCGTTTGGTGGCTTAAATAGCGTTGCCATTGGTCAAATGGCACGTGTTTTTCAGTCTCCTGGGCCTTTATATGAGGCTCAAACGAATGAGGCCGATTTCTGGCGTATGGGGCGCGCGTTTCACGCTGCTGGGTTCTGTGCGGGTGATTTAGTGCATAACACGCTCTCTTACCATTTCTCTCCTGGCGGATTTATTATGGATGGTGGCGCAAGGGCTTGTGGCTGTTCGGTATTTCCGGCTGGGGTAGGCAATACCGAAGCGCAAATAGAGGCAATTAAACAGCTTCAACCTAATGGTTACACTGGTACACCTTCCTATTTGCTGACGTTGCTACAAAAGTACCAAGAGAAATACGATGAGCTGCCTAGCTTTGAGAAAGCTCTGGTCTCTGGTGAAGCGGTTACAGCAGACATGCAACAGATGTTTGAGGAAAAAGGCATTGCAGTCTTTCAAGCCTACGCAAGTGCAGAGCTTGGCTTGATTGCTTATCAAGTGTCTGGTGAACAAGGATTAGTGATTGCCGAGGATATTATTGTTGAAATCGTTGATCCTGATGGTGTTCCTGTACAACCGGGAGAAGTCGGTGAAGTCGTTGTAACGTCGCTCGATGAGAAGTTCCCGCTGATTCGCTACGCAACGGGAGATTTATCGGCATACCTAGAGACAAGTTCTGATTCTTCACGCACGAATGCACGAATTAAGGGCTGGATGGGACGAGCAGACTCCGCGGTGAAAGTAAAAGGGCTATTTGTTTATCCGCATCAGATCCAAGAAGTCTGTCGTCGCCACGATATTAAAGGCTCCTTGAAAATTGAGCGCGATGGCTTCAACGATGCCATTACTTTCTGTTGTCATGATGTGCATGTATCAGCAGAGGACATTCAAGCAACACTCCAGTCTGTCACTAAACTGAAAGGCAATGTCCAGTTTGTACCGAACCAAGCGGAGCAGCCGTTAATCAATGATCTTCGCAGTTAACTCATTGGTGGCATAAGTGCAGTAGAAAGTGGTTGTCATAAAAAACTAACAACGTCAGACAAAAGGCTAGAAAAGGGATACCACATTGCGCTGCGTATCCCTTTATTTTTTACTACCGCAATCAGGGAGCGGGTAAATGAAACAGGCACCAATGATTAACACACAATTCTGGGATGATTTGTTTATCCGAGGCACTATGCCTTGGGATGCCCAATCGACACCTCAAGAACTCAAGGATTATCTCGACAATTCACTTCATGTAGGCCAGTCAGTGTTTATTCCTGGGTGTGGTGCCGCTTATGAACTGAGCACTTTTATTCAATATGGGCATGACGTGATCGCGATGGATTACAGCCAAGAAGCGGTAAAAATGGCGCAATCAACGTTAGGTAACTACAAAGATAAAGTCGTATTGGGTGATGTATTTAATGCCGATTTTTCTCACTCGTTTGATGTCATTTACGAGCGGGCCTTTCTCGCAGCACTACCGAGAGACATGTGGTCAGAATACTTTGCTATGGTGGATAAATTGCTGCCAAGAGACGGTTTGTTAATTGGTTATTTCGTTATAGATGATGATTACCACTCTCGCTTCCCTCCATTTTGTTTGCGAAGTGGGGAGTTGGCAGCTTTTCTAGAGCCCACGTTTGAACTTGTGAAGTCCTCAGTGGTGGCAAACAGTGTTGAGGTTTTTAAAGGCAGAGAGCAATGGATGGTGTGGCAGAAACGTTAGTCGTCACTGAGACTTCTTTAGAAAGTATTCGCGGAAACTGTCTGGTTCTTTGTGAATCGCTGATACATAAGTCTTCACTCTATGTCTGATGGAATGCTCACATAGTTTGTCGGTTTGTGTGAAACATTAATTTCTCGTTGCTGGTTTAAGTTGTTGAGATATCTCTAACAGCGGTTGAGTGGTTGAGTTTATTGCTGGCACGGGTTATGTGCTCAGAGCGTAAAGCGACAGATCAGCATCGATCCGAAAGGTAGTAGAACGTCTCTTACTGATCTGTCTATTTCATGCTTATACTATTTTAGGTTGACCATCTGATGCGGTGGCGCCGCCGTCTACAGGTAGGTTTACGCCATTAATGAAAGATGCGTCATCACTTGCCAAGAAAGTCACGACAGACGCAATTTCTTCAGGTTCGGCTGCTCGGCCAAGCGCAATGCGCTCATTGAATTTATCGCGGATGTCCTGCGGCCAGCCGTTTGTCATGTTGGTTTTTACTAAACTTGGGCATACGGCGTTAATTCTTACCCCATCCGCACCATGGTCCAATGCCATCGCTCGGGTAAGGTTCACCACTGCACCTTTACTCGCGCAATAGAATGCGGCACCCCAGTCACCACCCAAACCGGAAACGGACGCGGTATTTACCATACAACCTTTCGTTTTTAAGAGTTCAGGCAAAGCAAACTTCGCGCAATAAACAACACCATCAATGTTTACACCTGAGATCTTCTTCCAGTCTTCCACACTACCTTCAATCACGGAACCAGGGACATGTACGCCAGCATTGTTTACTAAAATATCCAGTTTACCGAAACGGGTAACAACATCAGAAATCAGTGCTGCGACTTTTTCTGGGTCAGAAACATCAATAGAATGCGCAGACACACGCTGTTTATCAAAGCCCTCAACGGCGTTTGCCAACTGCTCTTCATTCCAATCGGCAAGAGCGACGTTTGCGCCTTCTTCATACAAACGTTTTGCGATGGCCAAACCAATACCATTGGCAGAACCAGTGACGAGTGCGACTTTATTTTTTAATCCTCTCATGCGATTTCTCCTTCGAAACTTACAAAAACGGGATCTTGATTTTTCTCTGTGCGCGGCAACATCAGTTTGTCGTTGTCGCTGTAATCTACGGGGATAGCCACCACTGCTGGTCCTTCAACGTCCATGGCTTTATTCAATGTCGGTAGCAATTCGTGTTGACTAGTCACTGCGAAGCCTTTCGCGCCAAATGATTCGGCGTACGCCTTGAAATCAATTGGTCCAAATTTCACACCAGAGCAGCGCTGATATTTGTTGATCTCTTGCATTTCTACCATGTTGTAGGCGTTATCAACCCACACAATATGGACGATATTGCAGTTCAGTCTAACCGCGGTTTCTAACTCCATGCTCGATTGCATAAAACCGCCGTCTCCTGATATCGATACCACTTTGCTACCAGGTTTTAGTAGGCTGGCACCAATGGCCCATGGTAGTGCAACGCCCATCGTTTGTTGGCCGTTAGACACCAGCATTTGGCGAGCTCGAAAACAGCTTAAGTAACGAGCGATCCAGATGTGGAAGCTCCCCATATCAAGGCATAGCGTGGTATCTGGTGTGATGATAGATTGCATGGCTTTAATTAGCGCCAATGGATGAAACCCTTGCTTGTGATAGACATTGGGATAGGTCTTGATCACTTGCCGTTGCAGTGCTACCTCTTCCAGTACTGAAAGTGCCGTTGGGGAAAGGCGAGCATATTCAGAGATATAGCTGCCCATCTTGTCTAATGACTGCGCAATGTTTCCGACGATTTCAACACAAGGTTGATAATTAAGTTGGTATTCTGCTGGTTCAATATCGAGGTGAATCACTGGGTTGCGGTGGCTGTTCCAAAGCTCAGGGTCATACTCTATTGGGCTAAAGCCGATGGTGAGAATTAAATCGGCGTCCCGCAGTAAAACATCGCCAGGTTGGTTATTAAACAAACCGACACGCCCAGCAAAGTGATGATAGTAATTAATGTCTACCGTGCCGGCGGCCTGGTAAGTGCCGACAACGGGTAGCTGCGTATTTTGAAGAAATCGGGCGATAGCAGCAGCGTTTTTACTGCGGCTTGCGTGAAGGCCAAGTAAAACCACACAGCGCTTTGCTTTACTGATTCGACTGACCGCTTCTTCGATTGCTGCGATGTCTGCGTAACCAGGCTGTGTGTAAGGCGAGGGGACAATAATGTCCGTTTGGGTTTGCTCGGATAAAACATCTTGGGGGAGACTCAAAAAGCAAGCCCCAGGACGACCTGACTCTGCGATACGAAATGCGTTCGCCATGATCTCGCTTGCGGCGTCCACATGCTGCACTTCAGCACTGAACTTGGTTATAGAGCGAAAAATACTGACGGTATCCATGCTCTGGTGTGTTTGTTTTTGCTGGTCAGTTCGTTTCACCGCACCACCGATAGCAATCAGCGGATCGCCTTCGGAGTTTGCTGTTGCCACCCCCGTAACTAGATTTCCACAGCCAGGGCCTGACGTAACCATGGTGACGCCTGCTTTGCCGGTTAGTCTTCCCATAACGCCCGCCATAAATGCGCCGTTAGCCTCGTGACGTACAGGAATCATTTGGATGTTAGTGTCTTCAATCGCATCGAACAGTCGATCGATTTTTGCACCGGGAATACCGAAAATGTACTTAATGCCGAGAGACTCTAGCTGTTGAGCGATCAACTGAGCTCCATTTTTATTTGAAGGTTTGGATTGCATTTGTTGTCCTTATTATTTGCCTGACTTTGTTACTTTTCCGCCTTTTCTATGGCGGTATTTATATCTTCCGGAGCCAAATTGGCGTTGAGGAAGTCTGTCGATACCGGGGTATCAATCACTAGCCGCGAGACTTTGCCAATCTGGAGGAACCCTGACGAAATGCTGTAATCCTGAATATGACCACCTCCTTGGCGGTCATCGGTAATAAAGTGTTCGTGATAGCCGGGCACATTGATGCCAGTCGTATATTTAGGACTGCGAAAGCCGGCGACCACGCCTTGCTTATGCGTGAAGCGGAACGTTGGTTGTTCTTTGACCACTTCAAGCATTGGCCGATAAGGGCGTGTTTGTTTAGGTACGGTGCGAGTACGAACTGAATCGAAAACGCCATCAATGCGCACTGCGCAAAATAAGTTATCGCTTGGAACCATGTCGTCTATGAGGCTATGGACTTCATGACGTGACATGCGCGATGTCAGTGGCAGCTCGATATCAGGCTTAAAAAAAGTCATGACAGCAAAGGGCGTTTTTTGCGCCAGGTCTGCCGGGTTTGCGGAGCCATCCGACTTGAGTTGAAAAACTTCCTTATCAAACGCAATCAACTCACCATCCAATTCATTGAACGTACCTAAACCAAAATCCCCATGTTTCAGCAGTTCTTCTATGGTTGTTGAGCCTTCGTAAACACCAGCGATCAAAGCACTCATTAACGAAGTCTGATAAATCTCACCATCTCCGGTAACGTGATGGTATTCAGAAAATTCTTTCGCTACTTCAAGCGAACAAGCACATAGAGGGTTATAAAATCCACGCATGAGTAAGACCAGTTATGCAATGAAGAGTATATTTAGATTGACTTCTACACGGTGCTAAATCCAATATAAAAAAGATTTATTTTGATATGGAAAATATATGGAATTTCGCTACCTGAAGTATTTTGTCGCGGTCGCCGAGACTCGTCACTTTACCCGAGCAGCTGAACAGTTAGGGATTGCGCAACCTCCTTTGAGTCAACAAATCAAAAAGCTAGAGCACGAGCTTGGCGTGGACTTATTTAAGCGCTTGTCTAGAGGAGTAGAACTGACCCATGCAGGGCAAGTCTTTTATACGGATGCGGTAAATATTCTTGCTGATGTGGAACGCGCTAAAGCAAAAGCTCGACAGATTGCCCGTGGTGAAAATACGCAGGTTAAAATCGGGTTCGCAACGTCAACATCAACTTGCATTAAGGTATTAGAGAGGGTGGGGCGAATTCAAGAGGATGGGGTTCACTTACAGACGGCGGAACTGTCAATGCCAGAGCTTGCCGCTCAGTTAAAAAGCAAACAACTTGATCTCGCAATCATGCGGCTACCCTGCTACGCCAGTGAGCCTTTTGAGCGCAAGGTGTTGTTTAACGACCCGTTTGTCGCGGTGATTCCGGCGGGGCACGAGCTGGCAAAGTATCCCTGTATCCAGATGAAACAGTTGAGAGGCCATAAAATTTTACTGTTTCCACGAGAGACTGGACCTGCATTGTTTGATGGTATGAGCACACTTTTTGCCGACGCAGGAGTAAGGCTCGAACCACAATTCGCAGCACCGCAACTTCGTACGACGATCGCCATGGCGCAGGCTGGGTTAGGTATCGCTCTCGTTCCGCGCTCACTGGCTGAACATCTCGATGATTCCGCGACAGTCGCCGAGATTGATGATATCCCTCTCACTAGTCGTGTTGTTGTTGCTTGGGAGGCATCTAATCTCAATAAACAAGCGTTAAAAGTAGCCATGCACATCGGTCATGTTGAGGCTTAAAGATGAGTCATCGAGCTGGCTCTGATAGCCACAGGCAAATGTGATACTCTCCCTCGTTATATGCAAAGCTATGCTTTGGTTGAATAGACAAATCTTACTCAACGAATAGAACTTACTGAGGATGTACCAATGATATACGCTGCGGTCTTTGATATGGACGGGTTGCTGATTGATTCAGAACCTTTGTGGAAGGAAGCGGAAAAGCAGGTGTTTTCATCAGTTGGTGTCCAAGTGACCGAAGTGCTGTCAAAGCAGACTGCAACTATGACGACAGGTGAAGTAACAAGGTTTTGGTATGAACGTAATCCTTGGCAAGAAAAGAGCCTAGACGAAGTAGAGAATGCTGTTGTGGATAAAGTGGAGACATTAATAATTGAAAAAGGATGCGAATTAGAGGGTGTTACAGAAACACTCAAATTGCTTAAGGAAAAAGGATTTAAGATAGGGTTGTCTACTAATTCACCTTATCAACTCATTCCCATCATTCTGAACAAACTCGGTATTGCCAGTTACTTTGACGCGATATCATCCTCAGACGATGTAGAACAGGGCAAGCCAGAGCCAGATGTCTACCTTTCAACAATCAATAAACTAGGTGTAGATTCAAGTAACTGTATTGCCTTTGAAGACTCTTATTCGGGTATGCTTGCGGCAACACGAGCAAACATAAAAACAGTCGTGATACCTCAACCTGATAAGTTCTACCAAGAGTTTAATGAAGCCAGTCTAAAGCTGCAAAAGCTATCAGAGTTTAATGAAAGCCATTTGGCGAGTTTAATGAACTTGAGTTTGAGAGCAACAATTGCACCAACACCGTATGAAAGTTTTTAGAAGAAGGACTTGATTGTGAACAGTCGGTCGCTGAAAAAATACCTACTGCCAATGTTCTTATTGGTTTTACCTATAGAATCATTCGCAAAAGATACGACTATGTTGGACGAGCTCAATAATCGATTTGTTACATTTGAAAGGCGATTTGATGATTGTATCAACTCTTCTTCTCAAAATGATGTGAGTGAAAAC
>NZ_WXWT01000055.1:0-14708 GCF_009904725.1 Vibrio sp. V43_P6S15P86 | reverse complement strand
CAATTTGCCTCTAGCGGTCCCCGTTTGTTTTCCTTACATTCCCATTAACTCAGTGACGAGACGTATACCAGATACGAGCAGTAGAAGACGATGAAAGACCAGTTGACGATCTCTATATCAACCATCAATGGCTCCAGACATTGGTACTTCAGTAAAAGGATGCAACGCAATCTAAAAACGTTTTTATGCTTTTTTGTCATTGCTCTGGCCGCAACCGCGATCTTAATTCATCACTTGTACACTCGCGTCGATAATGCCGCGTTAAAACAAGCTGAATTGACAGAACATTCGCGCACTATGGGTGAAGAGCTCAGCACACTGAAAGCATTAAAATCCGAGCTGGAAAGTGATCTCTCAGAGCGAGAAGAACGAGTACAACTTGTTTCGGAGCGTTTGGGAGAGTTAGAGAAAGTCCTTGGAGTTGGAGAACATACTACCACGGATAATTTGGATGCCCGACTTGATGCGGCGGCGATTACATCGAACGTTCGCATGGTGTTGTTAAACCAAATACCAAGCGGGTCTCCGGTCGGTAAAGCGCGGCTCTCTTCTCGCTTCGGTAAGCGCATTCATCCGGTGACAAAAGTCGCTAAGATGCATCGCGGGCTCGATTTTGCCGTGAATACCGGTACTAAGGTTTATGCCCCAGCAGATGGGGTTGTGGAAGTCACCCGCCGCAGCAATAAAGGCTCTGGTAACTTCCTCAGGCTGCAACATTCTTTCGGTTTTTCGAGTTCTTATTCGCACTTGAAAAAGTTCAAAGTAAAAAGCGGTCAGTTCGTCAAAAAAGGACAACTGATTGCAATTTCCGGCAACAGTGGGCTCTCTTCTGGCCCTCACCTTCACTACGAGGTGCGTTTTGTTGGGCGAGCACTGAATCCGAAGCCATTTGTCGATTGGAGCCTCAATGATTTCGAAGACATTTTTACTAAGGAGCGAAGAATACGATGGGAATCTTTAATCAAAACCGTGGAACAACGAGTAGCTCAGCAGCTTCAACTCTCATCGCCAAAGGCTGTGCTGTTAGCGGAGAACTCAAAGTAGAAAACGATGTCCAGATTGATGGCATCGTCGATGGTCAAATTAATGTAGAAGGCACTCTCGTCGTTGCAGAAAGCGGCCGAGTAAACGGTGAGATCTACGCTAAACAACTGATCATCAATGGCATGATGGATGGTAACTGTCACGCAGAACACATTCAAGTACTTGCCAAGGGACGTGTAAGTGGGAGGATCTGGAGTAATAACCTCAGCATCGAACCGGGTGGTAAATTCTTTGGTGAGGCGGCCGAATTACCTGAAAAAGAAGTGGTGACACTGAAAGGAAAGGCTCAAGAAAACGCCAGCACGAAAGAAAACAATACCAACAATGAAAAGCGACCTGCGCGTAAATCAGCGTAAACTCTTTGGTTAAAGTGCATAAAAAAGACGGCTTTCACGCCGTCTTTTTTATTACTAGAGACACGAGCGTCGTTAGAAACTACAGTGATTATTCGGCCGGGTTTAAAATCATCACCGAGCGCTTTGCTTGCGGACCAAAAGTCGCTTTCGCATGCGCTTTCACTTCTTCTAATGTCACACTCTTAGCCGCTTTCTCAACGTCAAGTAACACATCGACGCCGTAATCATGCACTAAGTATCGAGTATACGACCATGCGCGCTGAGCAGGGTTATCATCTAATCCTTGCATCGCTACTGCCAATTGCTTCGCTGCCGTATCCACTTCTTTTTGCGTGATGTTCGAAGCTAAGTCATCAAACATTTTGCCTAACTTGCTATCTAAAACTGCCACGTCTTCGGGCTCAACTTGAGATTCCAAGAGCCAATCAGAGATTGGTTCGCGATCTTGCGTCACGGTGTAAATATTTGGGCTGTAATCGAGACTAGACTCTTCTCGCACAATATCCAAGACACGCGCATTACTGATACGTTGTAGAATATCTTCGATAACCGTGTCCCTTGCCGTACGTTGGTAATCGTTCGTGTTAGTCAAACGCATTACGTACAACGATGAAGGTTCATGACCATCCGCAACGACTGTTCGCGCCGGCACGTCGGTGTTGAACGCAACATGGTAATCAATCGAACGACCCGGTTTCATCTCGATGGAGGCCACATACTTACGCAAGAGTGGCGTAATTTCTTCCGGCTCGACATTTGCTACAATAACCATCTTAAAACCATCATTGGTTTTGAAAAGTTGCTCATGCACCGCCAATATTTGCTCGGAAGTCACTTGTTCAACATCGTCACTGGACACTATACGATGACGACTACCTGGCAAATAAGAATTGCCGTTTGCTTTTTGAATCAGTTTTCCCATCGGTGATTCAAAAAAAGCACCACTCTGCTGTTTAAACTCTTGCTTTGCTGCCGCCATCTGGCGCTCGTCAACTTTGATCTCCGTCGCTAGGTTGTACAACCCATTCAACGCGTAAGTTAAATGCGTTGTTGGCGCGGTAATTTGTGAACCGTGACTGGTCGCATCGAGAATCGCGCTAAGCGCAATGTTATTTTTGCGTAAGTAACTGTCTAACTCTGAACCAGAAAATGCCCCTAACCCACTGCGTATCGCCGTCGTTGCAGCGATTTCATACGCAGCATATAACGCTGGATCAACGGCGGCTTTACCGCCTTGGCTAGCATAGTAAATATAAGCTCGGCCACCCGCTTTGGCATCTTTTTGGAACCACACTTCGACACCGTTTGATAGCGTATAAACTTGAAAGCCACCCGCTTCCTGACGCATGCTGGTGATGGTACCTTCTTGAGTAGGCTGTAAGAATCCATCCACTTTGTCATACATCTCTAACGGTTTTTCGCCCGTTTGGAGGTAGGCACTGTATAGATCGGTAAATACATCATTGAACTGAGCTGACGTTTCACTTTTCCCTAACCCAATCACAAAGATTGGTTGCTCAGACAACAAGGCATTCAATTGCGTGTTAATGCTCTCTAGATTCTCGTTGTTGATGAATTCAGACAAACTCTGGGCGTAACTCTCTTTTGATTGACTCACACTGCCTTGGTCAATTTGAAAAACGCGCGCTTCTGCATAACTGTTTGGCTTACGTTGGTCCCAGTCTGAATCAATATTTGCGAGCTCACCTTGCCAATTTGACATGATGCTCTCTAACTCAAATTGGGTCGCACCATAATCTCTCAGTGACGCCAACGTGCTGATGAAAGTTTGATGCATTTGTTCACGACGCTCAGGCCCAAACGAAATACCTGCCGACATCATGCGCTGGTAGTTGGAATAGTAAGGCTGGGCATAAGCATACTGAAAAGGTTCAGCGGCATCATTAAGTACACGAATCAGACGTTGTTGAATTAGCTGTGTTGCGACTTCATCACGCCACACTTGATGCTGCTGTTCAATCGTAGTGCTGCCACTTAGACCACGCTCAATCACTAAATGAAGGCTTGGTGATTCCATCGTGTTACTTGGCAAGATTCGGTTTTGGTTATTCACTCGAATATCGCGGCGCTTCTCTATTACGGTATCCGAGGTGCTTTCCCAGTTCGAGAATTTGTTTTTGATAATATTGGACAGTGAATCCACGTCGATATTACCGGTCACAACCAACTCGGCATTTTGTGGTTGGTACCACTTGTCGTAAAACGCTTTTAGCTTGCTTGATGAGGCATTTTGAATCGCTTCGCGAGTACCAATTGGGTCGTGTTCACCATACATAGTGCCTTCAATCGACGATTGATAAGCATGCATAGAAAAGGACTTATCATCCGGGTTAGCACGTCGCCATTCACCAAGAATCACCCCTTTTTCTTTCTCTACTTGTTCAGGAGCAAACTGAAGTCCGTTTCCGATATCTCTCATCCACTTCAGGGCATCTTCCAGCTTTGTATTATTGGCAAGATCAAGTTGGTAAGAAGTTTGCTGATAAGTGGTAAAGGCGTTGATATCGGCACCAAAGCTACCACCAGATTGCTCGAAAAGTTTAACAACGTCGTTGCCGGTAAAATGCGTGCTGCCATTAAACGCCATGTGCTCAACAAAGTGAGCGTAACCTTTTTGATTGGTTTCTTCTTGGAATGAGCCGACATTCAGAACCAAACGGACCGATACTTCTTGGTCTTTTGTTGGGTAAAGATGGTATTTCATACCGTTCGATAACTGGTCGACATGCCAGTTGGCGTCAGGCTGAATCGGCGTCGATTGTTGTGTCAGAGCACACCCTGACAGTAATAACGCGGGGACTAACAATATACTGCGCATAACTATTGCCCATAACAATGATTAAGCCGATCAATATAATCCTCGTTCCATGACCTTCACATTTTTAATGGATTATTTACTACTCAAATGTGACGTAAATCACCTTTTAATGAAATTAATTATCATTTACAAAAATAGACAAATCCTTACTTTACAAATAGATAAATAACACAGCTTAAAAGCCTTTTTCTTATTTGATGTAAAACTCAAAATCGCGACATGGAGTCAGTATTTATTTTGAGCAATAAAATATAATTATTGAACAGATTCGAATCTGACTTTCTGCTGCATATTCAACGGCTCGGTGAGTCCTGATGAGAATAAAAACACAACAACTATTATTCAAAGATCTATTATTCGCTTTATGTTCAAAAATCTATCATTAAAAAACAAACTGGCGATCTCTGCCAGTGCTGCCATCATTCTCGGGGGAGTGCTGGTAGAAGGGCTGTCTTTTCGAGATTCATTAAACAGACTGGATGTCGAAGTCGCGCAACGACTAGAGAGCACCAGCGCATCTTACAATCAATACGTAAAGGACTGGTTACTCTCAAAAGAGCGAGCACTGACGTCACTCTCTTCCGATTCAGAGAAGCGTTCTCTGGTTACGCACTTGAAACAAGTCCGAGACTCTGGCGCGTTTGATAACGTCTTTCTCGCTTACCCAGACGGCTCACAAGACAACGCCAATGGGGTGGTTTTGCCACCAGGTAATAACGACCCACGCAAATGGGGTTGGTACACCAACGCCATTGCCAATCCATCGAAAGTCTTTATGGATAACCCAACCGTCGCAGCGGCCACGGGGGCCAACGTCGTGTCGCTCGGTAAAGCCCTGCAACTACATGGTCAAACCGTCGTTCTGGGTGCAGATGTCGAAATTGGAGATATTTTAAACAGCCTCAACCAAGTGATCCTGCCGGGTGAAGGCTATATGTTTATTGCCAATGAACATGGCAATATTTTCACCCATAACGACGGTAAGCTGCTGAATCAACCTGTTAGCAAGCTGGGCCTAAACAACAGCGATATTACCTCTGCCGCACGTTCCGGCACAGAGCGTCGTGTCTCGATTAACAACACCGAATATGTGGTTTACGCGCGCCATATTGAGGGCACCAAACTCACAACGGTCACAGTGTTAGATCAAAACTCGTTGGTTGCCCCACTTTACGATGCTGTTTGGGATCAAATCATCGCAACCACTATCGTCGTCGTTATCTGTGTGGCTTTGTTTAACCTGTTATGTAACATCTTGTTCCGTCCGCTCTACAATGTTTCGAATGCGCTCGCGCAAATCGCCAACGGTAGCGGCGACCTGACTCAACGCATCAAAGTAGAAAACCGTGACGAAGTTGGTGAACTGGCTGAAAACTTCAACCAGTTCGTTGAAAGTTTGCAGCAACTTATTGGTCACATTCGTCACCAAGCGGAAGAACTGAGCCAACAATCGGAGCTGAGCACGACTCGCGCGAATCAGTCGGTTTCTGATCTGAACCATCAGCAACAAGAAATTACTATGGTGGCGACCGCTGTGACTGAAATGGCATCGGCAACGCAAGAGATTGCAGCGCATGCAGAGCAGACGGCTAAAGCCGCTCAAGACTCTTCAGCGAGCACACAAAATGGTCATGAATTGGTGATCAACTCCAAGTCGTCCATCAACAATTTGTCTTCTGAAGTCAACCAGGCGAGCGTTGTCATCGGCGAGCTCAACCAGCACGCGCAAGACATCTCAACCGTACTATCAACGATTCGAGACATCGCAGAGCAAACCAACTTACTGGCTCTGAATGCGGCGATTGAAGCGGCGCGTGCAGGTGAACAAGGTCGCGGTTTTGCCGTTGTTGCAGACGAGGTTCGCGTGCTATCACAACGCACACACACCTCAACCGAAGAGATTCGCTCGACGATCGAGACTTTGCAACAGACCACACAACGCGCTGTGACCATCATGGATACAAGCTCTCAACTTGCCCAAGGATCAGTGGAAGATGCCGATCGCGCAGCACTGGCTTTGGATGAAATCAACGCGGCCGTTGCGTTGATCAGCGATATGGCAACGCAAATCGCGACCGCAGCCGAAGAGCAAACGCACGTAACCAATGAAATCACACAAAACGTCACGTCAATTAAAGATGTGACTGATCACTTGGTGGTTGGTGCCGAAGAATCGATGAATCAATCTGCTGAGCTGAAATCACAAGCCGAGGATCTCAACTCGAAAGTAGCGACGTTTAAACTGGCTTAAACGCCACGTTAGGAACGCACTTAAAAACAACAAACCCCGCTAGCAAATGTATAACTAGCGGGGTTTATTTTTATGGCTCGACGTTTTTATTGCAGATAGCTTTCGAAAGACGTAAGACCTACACCGCCACACACATCGGCGTACCTGAGATTGGGTCGTTAAATACTCTCGCTTGTAAATCAAACACCGATGCCAACATGCCCTCTGTTAGTACCTCTTGCGGCGTTCCCTGAGTGACTAACTGACCTTTTTCCAACACCACCAAATGATCACAGTAACGGCACGCTTGGTTTAGATCGTGCAGCACTACCACTACAGTTTTGCCTTTGTCGTTCATCTGCCTCATAAGTTTCATCAGCTCAACTTGGTGAGAGAGATCCAAGTAAGTGGTTGGTTCATCAAGCATCACTACGTCGGTATCTTGCGCCATTACCATCGCAATCCACGCCCTTTGTCTTTGACCACCAGACAACGATTCAACTGGCTTGTCAGCAAACTCTATCACGCCAGTATCTTGCATTGCTTGCTCGACTAAGGCTTTGTCTTGTTGACTTAACCTGCCCCAATGAGAGAGGTAAGGCGAGCGGCCATATTCGACCAGTTTTCTGACGGTAATACCTTCAGGGCTGACAAGAATTTGCGGCAGCAAAGACAACGAACGCGCCAAGCGTTTATCGCCGTAGTTGCTTAGTGGTTTTTCGTCATACAACACTTGGCCAGAAGCTGGTTTATTGATGCGTACCAAGGTTTTTAATAGTGTCGACTTACCGCAACCATTTGGGCCAACAAGCGCGGTAATTTTACCTTGAGGAATCGACAAAGAGAGATCCGGAATAATAGTCTGTTTGCCGTACGCGACGGATAAATTCTGCGTTCGTAACATGCTTACCAACCTCGATAACGATACAAAAGAAAAATGAAATATGGTGCGCCAATAACAGAAGTCAGCACACCCGCTGGCAACTCAATTGGTGGCTGTAAGCCTCTCGCTAGACCATCGGCGCAAATCACCAACAGCGCGCCAAGGGTTGCAGAAGCAGGAATCAACAACTTGTGGTTGTGGCCAAATAGCAAACGCGCAAGATGCGGCGCAAGCAGGCCAACAAAGCTGATCGTGCCTGCCACAGACACACTGATGCTCGCCAATAGCACGGCAGCAATCAGCGCAAGAATTTGGATCTGTCTTGGTTTCGTGCCAAGTGTAGTGGCGCTTTCTTCTCCCAGTCCCATCACGTCTAACCTCCATGCCAACCAAAACGCCAATGGCAGTAGCAGCAATAGAGCACTCCAAATAAACGGCACTTGTTGCCAGTTTCGTCCCCACAAACTGCCGGTTAGCCATACCATCGCCGTGTTGATTTCGATAGGGTGCACAATCAGAAGAAAATCGATACCGCTGGCTAAAAATGCGCTGACAGCAACACCAATCAGCGCCAAACGTGCTGGTGTTGGTTTCGACCAGTAAGCCAGCACAGCAATAAAGCCAGCAGCAAGCAAGCCTCCCGCCATGGCGACCATCGGCAACATTGCCACTGGCGCATTCGGATACAGCACCAAACAAGCGGTAGCCGCCAGTCCTGCTCCGGCGCTTATCCCCATTAAATCTGGTGAGGCAAGTGGATTACGGATGACGCCTTGCACTAAAACGCCTGACAGCCCCAACCCAGCGCCCACGCCAATGGCGAGCAACATTCTCGGTAATCGATATTGGTGAATCACAAAGTCCGAGCCAGAGAAAGAAAACAGTAATGCAAAAACCTGTTGAGCCGACATGTTCGCCGCGCCAACAAACAGCGTGAGAGAAGACGCAATCAGCAACAATCCAAGTAATGCAAACAGTTTGGTTTGATTCATCATGATGATTTCCTCATTGCAATCGCGATAAAGCAAGGTGTGCCCAACAGTGCGGTAATCACGCCCACTGGCGTTTCAGCCGGAAAGGCAATCGCTCGTGATAAAGCATCTGACCACGTCACCAATGCCGCGCCACACAAGGCTGAAACCGGAATGAGAATGTGATAGTTGTGACCAACAATCGGGCGTACCAAGTGCGGCACTAACAACCCGACAAAGCCAATTGGCCCAGCAATCGCTACGCTAGTTCCTGCCAACAGCACAACCGCTAAACCACTGATAAATCGCGTAAGACGAATGTTACCACCTAGCCCAACAGCAACTTCGTCCCCCAACGCGAGTAAATTTAAGTTTCGCGCTAAGCCCATGGCAAGCACCAAACCTAAGGTCGCAAAAGGCCACAGTTGCTGCCACTGCTCAGAATCTACCGCAGAGAGTGAACCCGTTAACCAATGCAACACGCTGTAAGCCATGTCATCCGCCAAAATTACCGACGCACGAGTTAACCCTATCAGCAGTGCACTGATGGCAATGCCCGCTAGCACTAAACGCAATGGGTGAGAACGCGCGGAGAAAAAACCACCCAACAACATGACCGCACCACCACTTAGTAGCGCGCCGAGTACTGCGTTGATGATTGGGTTCAATTGACTAAAGAATGGTACGCCGATGGACGCCAAGGCCATAAAACAAGCCGCACCAGCATTAATGCCGAGAATGGATGGCGACGCCAAAGGGTTACGAGTCAATCCTTGCATCAGCACTCCGGATACCGCAAGCGAAGCGCCAATTAGTAACCCAGCATAGGTACGAGGCGCACGCAGCGTCGCGAGGATTTGATGCAGCATATTGCCCTCATCAAACGCAAACCAATAGCTTGTCAGATCATTAACGCTCAAAGAAAAGTTGGACCAGCCAATCATTGAAGCTGCATAGCCTGAGAGCGTACACAACGCCATAGCACAGACAAACAAGCTCGCTTTCCAATGCGATTTGCTAACCGAAGACGCGCTTTCCGAGCTTATCGCCGCACTCATGAGCGCTCCAATAACGCTTCAAGATTGCGGGCAATTTCTTCCGCAGCCAACATGCCGCGATTTAACGACCACAGTTCAGGAGAAACCTCAACAAGTTGCTGTTTTTTTGCAGCAGTTAGCAACTTAAACAATGGATTTTTGCGCCACTCATCCACAATATTTGGTTGAGAATAAAGTCCAACTAACAACCAATCAGGGTTGGTTTTTAGTAAAAGTTCGAAACTGGTTGGGATATACGCTTTTTGCTCAGATGGAGCCAGCGGACTTTGGATGCCCAGCGTACTCAAAACGCCCCCAGCGTAAGAAACCGGGCTATGCAGCCACATCCCTTTATCGGAAACCACACCAAACTGAATGGTTTCTTGTGTTGCAAAATGCTGTTTGAACTCCGCCATGGTCTGTTTGTGCTGCTCAATTCGTTGTGTCATTTTCGCTTGTTTGCCAATTGCCACGCCGATTTTGTGTGCGGATTCGAGATTTTCTTGATATGTCTCACCACGGCTTTTTAACAGCAAAGTTGGCGCAATTCGCTGCAAATCTTGATAAATCGCGCGATGACGTTCTGCATCAGCAATGATCAAATCCGGCTTGAGCACCGCAATCGCCTCTAAACTCGGTTGCGAGCGCATGCCGACCGATTGCCAAGGCTCAACCTTGGCACGAACAGCAGGAATGACTCGTGTGGCATCGTTGTCATCGGCGACGCCTACCGGTGAGACATCGACTGCCGCTAATGCATCGACAAACGAAAATTCTAAAACCACAATACGTTGAGGTATCGCTTCTAGCTCAAAAGTGCCTTGCTCATCTTGCACGCTGCGCGCCTGAGAAAATGCGCTAAATGACATCAAAGCTGAGCTCAGTAGCATCAGCAAAACGGTTGAAAAGTGTTTGATCGTAAATTGTTTTTTATTTTTCATCTTGCTTTTTTCCAGTGCTAAGAGTTTTCCAGTACCTAAGATCGGCAAAGTCGCCAAGGTAAATTGGCGACTTTTCTTTTCAAACTCGGTGAACGAAACGCTTAAAACTGATAGTTCAGATCCAGTGTGTAAGAGCGTCCCGGAGCTGGGTACCGACCAACTGGGCTTGTATCAATCCCGCGGAAGTAATACTCCTCGTCAAACAAGTTGTTCACCGCAACATTCATGCGCAACTTGCCTTTGTCGTCTTTGTATAAATCCGTCCCCAAGTTGAAATTCCACACCATGTAAGATGGTACTTTACCCGTTGCGCCTGTTGCATCTTCGGCACTGGTGTTGGCGTTATCGGTATACGAGTCACTGAAGTAGAAGCCCGATAGCGTGGTGTCCATGCCGTAAAATGCGTAGGTTGCATCCCAACCAAGCTGATGCTTAGAGGTGTAAGGCAGTTGATTACCTTTATTCGCGCCTTCTTCTTCAAGCGTAGCGTCTAGGTAGTTGTAGCTTGCGCCTAAACTCAGTGCAGGTAGTGCTTCAGGCACGTAACGAGCAGAAAGCTCTATGCCTTGGTGAAGTGTTTTTCCGATGTTATCGAAGGTCTGCGTTGAGCTTTGCCATTGCAATTGATCTTCAAAGTCGATGCGATAAAGTGCAGCGTTAAAGCTGGTCGCATCTTGGGTGTAACGCGCGCCGACTTCGTAGTTCCAAGCCAGTTCGCTACCTTCTTCACCCAAACCTCGGATGTAGGCAATTTGTGGCGCACGAAGTGATTTTTGCGCGTTCGCATACGTCACCCACTGGTCAGTTAAGTTGTATGCCACCGTCAAACCTGGCAACCATTCCGTCACGGTGTTGTCTGCCGTTTGTTTTTTACCACGATCGGTAAACGTCATTCGAACCGACTCAACACGCAACCCAGGCGTTACCTTCAATGTATCATTGAACAAACCAATTTCGTTGCTAACGTATCCAGCAAACGCGTCCGTATCTAGATGCCAATCACGCGGAACGCTGGTTGCACCACCGGCGATTGGAGTCTGAGTGAGTTTGTAGTCAATGTCTTCATTAACATAACGGGTACCCACGATCCAGTTTTGAGTAACGGATTTACCTTCGCCAAAGTACATCGCCATTTTTGGCTCTATACCATACACGGTAAATTCACGTGGAGAGGTACGAACGTCCGTCGCTGGCAGAGCCGGATCCGCCCAATGGCCACCCGCGCTGTTAAAGCCCCACTTGAAAAGACGCTCTGACTTATGGCCAAACGTTAGCACTTCTAGCTCGGCACTGTCGGCAAATGGCAAATCGTGGATGTACTTAACACTCCAGCGCGTCGACTTACCTTCATAATCATCGTAAGGACGTTTCGATTGGTGACGATCTTGTTCGTAGTCTTGTGGCGAAAGTGCACCCGGCATTTGCGTTTCAGCATCGTAACGTTGCAGGAATGCTTGAATCTCTTGAGTGTCACTCAATAGCCACTGTGCTTTAGCTTGAAAGTTCTTCACGTCCGTATCGGAATGTTCACGGAAGCTTTCACCTTTTAGGAAGTTACCTTCCAACTGTAGTGCAAATGTGTCGCTCAACCAGCCGCCCGTGCGTAGGTAAAAATCATTCAGCGGCGCATCACCGCCATCAAACACGGTAAGGCGGTTACTGATTTCAGTTTGCCACGTGTGTGGAATCGGTTTGGTCACTAAGTTGATCACACCACCGACGTTGTTTGGGCCGTACTGTACTGCGGCACCACCGCGTACAATGTCAATACGATCAAGCATCGACAGTGTTGCTGGGAAGATAGACTGACCAGTATGGCCGTATGGTGCGAGCGTTAGCGGCACACCATCCATCAAGAACTGCGCATGACCACTGCGGCTTGCTTTCAAACCACGTACGGAAATGTTAGGCAATACGCCCGTTCCGCTTTCATCCTGAACTTTAATACCCGGCACGCGCTGCAGCGCGTTATCAATCGAGCCTGCGGCGGTTTTCTCGATTTGATCGCGGGTAATGACGGTACGAGCACCTGGGTACTCTTTGACGTCTTCAATGTCAGAGTTGCCAATCACGCTGCCAGTGACAACAACCGTTTCCATCACGGTGGTTTCGTTTTTTGCGGCAGGAGCGGCAAGTGCGCTCATGGAGGTGGCAGAAGCGATTGCAATCGCAAGCACACTGTAAGTGGTAGACAAACCAGCACGTACACGCACTTTACCATCCAAATTCTGGTAAGACATTAAGATCTCCTTTGCGAGAAATTGAGCCTCGGGCAGAATACATCCCGTAGGCTCTCGGGGCTAAACATCCTCAATATGAGGAAAAAATCGGCTAACAGGCGCTAACTACGCACAAAAAGCCTAGAACTGATATCCGTAGCTGAGCATAAACTCGGCTGGTGCGCCGTAGCCAATCTGGTTTAAGCCAGACGTGCCGTTTGTTGCGCCAAGAATGTATTTCTCATCCAAAATGTTGTAAGCGTTCGCTTGGATTTTATGACGACCAGTGGTGTACGCCGCCATCAAATCCACCGTTGTGTAATCGCCAAGTGCGACAGCTTCGTCGTTACCTGCGTAACGGTCGCCCACGTACTTCACACCACCGCCTAAACGCCAGTTGTCATCCAATTGGTAAGTGCTCCAAAGAGAGAACAAGTGGTCTGATACATCGTTCGGCTTTTTGCCTGTGGCTTTGTCTTCCGCGTCCAAGTAGCTGTAACCCACAGAGATGTCCCACTGTTTGGTGATTTGACCGCGAGCCTCTAATTCAATACCTTGGTGACGCACTTCAATTTTATCGATCACATCGCCGTCCACGTTAGTTTGTGGTTGCTCTTGATCAATCTGGAACAGTGCAGCATTCAACATTAATGCGTTATCCAAAAGGTACGCTTTCGCCCCCACCTCTTTTAAGTCGGTGTGGAAGAATTCCGCCAATTTTGGATTGATGTAGATACCAGCGTACGGTAACTGCCAAGAGCGCGCTAAACTGGCGTATACGGATGTGTCGGAATTGATGCGGTATACCAAACCAGCACGGTAGCTGACTTTGTCATCATCCAATTTTTCCTTATCTGAGCCCGCTTTTTGTTGTTCTAGCTCCATCGAGTCGTAACGCACGTTACCGATCAAAGAAAGGTCACCCCACGTATAGACGTCTTGCACATACAAACCTGTCGTGGTGGTGGTATTGTCACGAAATGGCTTAAAGCCCGGATCAGGCGTTGGACCAACGACTGGGTCGTAGATATTTTGTGCAGGAAGCGTTTTGTCACTTGCCAACGTTAGGTCGATATCGATCTGGTTGAAATCTGCACCCACCATCAATTGATTGTCCCTGGTTTCCCAAACCAACTCAGATTGTAAAGTGGTCGTAGTACGTGGATCGTAACCAAAGTTGTTGACGGTTTGAGACACTTCATTACCCGTCACTTTGCCCTGACGCGTGCCTTTTTGCTCAAGTTCGATATGGTTGAACGCCGCTCGGTTGTTCCATACCCATTGATCATTCAGACGCCATTCGTAATCCACCGCAATACGGAGACTGTCTGACTCCTGATAGTCGTTTGTGCCGCCAAAGTAAGTGCTTACTGGCAAATCAACTGGCTTGCCATTTTTTGATGGCACACCACGATACGGCACTAGTTCTTGATGGGCGTATTCCACGTCAATATCAATGGTGTGACCATCCGCTGGTAACACACGAATGGTCGGTGCAATGAAGAAATCGTTTGAATCAACATGATCAACGTACGAGTCGGCTTGACGGTATTCCAAGTTAATACGCCCGTTGACCTTATCTGAAAACGCCATTGAGCTGTCGACCTGACCGACATACTGGTTGTTGCTACCTACACTGCCGTTTACGTGAGTAAAATTCTCACCGTTAGCGCGTTTCGTCACCAAGTTGATGATGCCCCCAGCCGAACCACGGCCATACAAAGCACCCGCAGGACCTTTCACAATTTCAACGCGTTCAACGTTCGCTAAGCTGCGGTAAGACTGCAACGTACCGTCATCTCGCAAGCCATCACGGTACATATCGTTGAGTGAATCAAAACCACGGATCATGAACTGATCGCGGCTGCCTTCGCCCAAGGTGTTATTGACCCCGGCTACCCCATCTAGCGCATCCACTAAACGCACCGCGCCTCGGTCTTGCATTTCTGTTTTCGTTACTACGGATACCGCTTGTGGCACATCAAGCCATTCCACATCGGTTTTGGTGCCTGATTGAGGCATGTGTTCAGCATAACCTTCGTACTGATGACCGAAGACTTGAATCGTTTCAGTTGCTGATGGGGTTGAGTTCGTCTCTTCTGAAGCCACTGCGCTTGGTGCTACTAATGAAGAACCAATCGCGACCGCCAAGGGGGTCAGGGTCAATAATTTATTCATTCCATAATTC